>NZ_JBDOIO010000005.1:600000-900000 GCF_039831995.1 Paenibacillus pabuli | reverse complement strand
TATCACATAGCCTTTGTGGAGTCGCGCATAACTTCATCTTAATCCATTTCTACAATAAAAAAACAACCTATGAACCCCTGTGACACCCTACGCTGCGATTCCCGCTATGGAAAGGAGATACGGGCAACATCAGGCATTCGACCAGATACAGTTCCTCCAGCAGGCTTACAATGCAATAGGAGTGTTCCAATCCACCGGGGTATCATAAGTTGTGTAACATGCACTATTGGTTCTGTAACGACTGCTTATATGATCGGGCCATATCTACAAAATAAGAATGCAAGCGATAATCATCCGTCAACTCAGGATGATAGGAACAGGCCAGCAAGTGTCCTTGGCGCGCAGTAACGATCTCACCTTTATAAGTAGAAAGAACTTCAACCTGTTCCCCAACACTCTCGATCAAAGGTGCACGAATAAATACTGCCCTTACCGTTTCTTCAATCCCTTTGACAGGCAGGTCCGTTTCGAAACTTTCCCTCTGTCGCCCGAATGCATTTCTGGATACGGTCATATCCATCAATTCCAAGTGGGCTTCTTCCTGTCCCGTAATACGCTCAGCCATTACGATTAAGCCTGCACAGGTACCGAACACCGGTTTACCCTTGGCAGCAAATTCACGAATGGCCTCCAAGAAACCATACTTGCGCATCAATTTACCAATTGTGGTGCTTTCACCGCCAGGAAGGATCAGACCATCCAGTTCATCCAACTGCTCAACCTGTTTTACAGCCAGTCCCTCTGCACCAGCCCGCTCAACACTGCGAATATGCTCAGTAACCGCACCTTGAAGTGCTAATACACCTATCTTCATTTGCGTTTCCCCTCTCCTACCAGCCGCGATCCTGCATACGTCTAGAAGCCGTAAGTTAGGAGATCGGTGTCCCGAGGATTTTGGACACACCAGCAATCAATTTATAGTCCATGTAATGCGTTGTCGCTTCCACAATGTCAGGTGCAACTAACAAGGTTGTCCTTAGACTTTTCAGCTGATTTATACGTAGAATTCTAACTTGATATTTTACCGGAAAATTTGTAAATACACAATGCATCCAGTCGCAATTCGGTGCATATTGTCATTATTCAGGCGATGTAAATTGGAAACCTCTATTTATCTAAAACCATTGTCTATAATAGGCGATTAGAACAGGTTCTTGATACCGTCAAACAGGTCAACAAAGAAGTCCTTTACTGCACGGAAGAACAAACGGAACCAGCCGCCTTTTTCAGCCTCTTCTGCGGTAATCAGGTTCACAGTCTTCTCCTGTGGTTCAACGCCATCAGCCTTATAGGTATAGGTCACCGTTCCGACTTTCGTACCTGCTTTGATTGGAGCCACCAGCTTGTCTGCTTCTGTTACGTTTGCTTTGAAGGTAACATCCAGGTTTTGAGTTCCTTTGGGAACAACAAAGCTAACTGCGTTGTCGGTCACTACTGGCACATTCGTTTCTTTACCTTTTTTCAGAGGTACAGTTTCCCAGCCAGTCACTTTGGTCTTGCCAGCGACAGCTTGCTTCACTTCAAAGTTGTTATAACCATAATCCAACACTTTCTTCGTCTCTCTAAATCGTGCAGGCTCGGAATCGGTACCCATAACGACACTGATCAGACGCATACCATCACGTTCAGCCGTACCTGTGAAGTTATTCCCTGCATTCGTGGTATGGCCCGTTTTCATTCCGTCCAGACCTTCATAGGCATAGCTTTTGAAATTGGTTATATTTTTATTCGCTTCCAACATCCAGTTGTAGTTAATAATTGGATCTTTATCATTAGGGCGGAATTTATAAGATTGAATCGTTGTAAAGTCTGTGTAGTCCGGATGATCCTGAATGATATATCTGCACAGGATTGCTGCGTCGAGTGCAGACATGACCGTTTCTTTATCTTCGGCAGGACGGAAGTCTGCAGGCATATCGGCACGATCGAGGCCTGATGAATTTATGAAGTACGTATCCTTCATTCCCATCCGTTTCGCTTCTTCATTCATCATTTTAACAAAATTTTCTTCGGATCCGGCAACATGTTCAGCCAAAGCTACCGTAGCATCGTTTGCAGAACCGACAGCCATAGCAATGTACAGCTCTTTAACTGTGTGCTGATCGCCTTCGGCCAGGAATATACGTGATCCTACGCTCTCTGCTGCATTTCTTTTTACCGTAACCACATCATCCCAGCTTAACTTCCCTTGCTTGACCTGCTCAGCCACAATGTACTCGGTCATCATCTTCGTCATGCTGGCAGGCGGCATGGCTTTGTCCGCATTCACATTAAGCAGAATCTGGCCTGTCGAAGCCTCCATGAGTACCGCAGATCTAACTTCAAGTCCAAGTGAGTCTACAGAAGGAACTTGCACAACTTTTTCAGTCTTCGTTGTTGTCGCAGCAGCAGTCAGTACCTGCCCTGAATCATTCGCAGCAGCCATTACCGGCATTACTGCAGACATGCAGAGCATATTGACCAGCATAACCGAGGCTACGCTTTTTTTGAGCATTTGGCGTTTCTTTTTGTTCAATTGTTTAGCTTTCAATGATAATACTCCCTTCGTTCTGAAGCTTCACTTATGGATGCTTCAGTGCAGCTTGGGCTGCATTTTCTTGGTCCCTAACGATTGTAGAAGATGTTGTGAGAAGTGTTTTATATGCGCTGTATCGAAAGAGCAATATCATTGCTCCAGAGTTCAATATCGGTTGTCACTTAGTTAGCATTATTCAATGCTTATGTAAAAGGACGTCCGCGCTTCTTTAGCTGGGCAACCTTATGTGGCTTTTATTCCATGGAAACAAGGTTTATAGATTCACGTCAAAAAGCCGCCGCAACGCCCTAATCCGATAAAGGATCGTCACCGCTTTTTCTATTCTATCACAGGGGTATCCGCAAAAAAAGACAGGCCCGGCGAAAATCGCCAAGCCTGTCCTGGAAATGATTAACTCTCTTCAGCTTACAACGAGTAGTTAGGTGCTTCTTTTGTAATTTGAACATCATGTGGATGACTTTCGCGAAGCCCTGCACCAGTAATACGGATAAAGCCTGTATCGTTGCGAAGCTGTTCAAGGTTGCTTGTTCCGCAATAGCCCATACCCGAACGTAGGCCACCAATCAGCTGATGAATGGTATCTGACAGTGGACCTTTATAAGCTACACGGCCCTCGATTCCTTCCGGAACGAGCTTTTTGTCATCATCCTGGAAGTATCGATCCTTACTGCCTTGTTTCATTGCAGCCATTGAACCCATACCGCGGTATACTTTGTAGCTTCGTCCTTGGAAGATTTCGGTTTCCCCTGGGCTTTCAGCTGTCCCCGCAAACAAACTTCCCAGCATGACTGCATGTGCTCCTGCTGCCAGGGCCTTAGTAATCTCACCTGAGTATTTAATCCCACCATCGGCGATGATTGGTACCCCGTATTCACGCGCTACTGTAGCACAATCGTAAACAGCCGTTACTTGAGGTACACCTATACCGGCAATAACACGTGTTGTACAGATAGAACCCGGACCAATACCAACTTTGACAACCGATGCACCTGCCTCGATCAAATCACGGGTAGCAGCACCAGTAGCGACGTTACCTGCAATGATAGTCAAGTTCGGGAAACGCTCGCGCAGCTGACGAACAGCCTCAATGATGTTGATGTGATGTCCATGAGCCGAGTCAACGGTAATCAGGTCTACACCAGCTTGTACGAGTGCATCCGCACGTTCAAAGGTATCCTTGGAGATACCAATGGCCGCACCAACCAACAGGCGCCCTTGAGCATCTTTGGCTGCATTAGGGAATTGAATAGCTTTTTCAATATCTTTAATCGTGATGAGGCCTTTCAGCGTGTTGGACTCATCCACTAATGGAAGTTTCTCAATTTTATGCTTTTGGAGAATCCCTTCTGCTTCTTGCAGCGTTGTACCTACAGGAGCAGTGACCAAATTTTCGCGAGTCATGACTTCGCTGATTTTAATACCGTAGTCATGAATAAAACGCAAGTCACGGTTTGTCAAAATACCAACGAGCTTCTGATCCCCTTCTACAATCGGTACACCAGAGATGCGATATTTAGCCATAACCTCTTCTGCATCCGACACCAGGTGCTCAGCAGTCAGTGAGAACGGATTGGTAATAACGCCGCTCTCTGAACGTTTAACCCGATCTACTTCTTCCGCTTGCTGTTCAACAGACATGTTTTTGTGGATAATTCCAATACCGCCTTCACGTGCAATGGCAATGGCCAAAGTCGCTTCAGTAACGGTATCCATACCAGCACTGATCAGAGGAATATTCAGTTTTACGCTATCGCTCAAACGAACCGATACATCCACTTCTTTAGGCAGTGTCTCGGATTTCCGTGGCACTAGCAATACATCGTCAAAGGTTAAACCTTCCTTACCAAACTTATCTTCCCACACGCAGGTGTTCCTCCTTATGTTTGCTCAGCTTTACGGTCCAAAACCCGAAGATCTCAGGCAGTATTTATGCCGAAAATACGTTTTCTGAAAAATTTATTATTGCCATCTTAGCAAAGCGATATTTAGACTGTCAAGGAAAAGTCCCTGGTTATATCAGGTGTACTGTCTGATGCATACAACTGTATTTCTTGAGCGGACAACCGCCGAATATGCCAAAAAAGCCATCCGTGTTCAAATGGCGTTTGTTCCCAAAACTTCTTGAGCTTTTTTTCAAGGAAAACTACATAGCTTCCATATATTAGCTTTTATAAACAAATAAAAACCACCACCGAATTTCATCGGCAGTGGTTCTTTGCTTGGCAACGTCCTACTCTCCCAGGACCCTTCGGTCCAAGTACCATCGGCGCTAGAGGGCTTAACGGTCGTGTTCGGGATGGGTACGTGTGGAACCCCTCCGCTATCGCCACCAAACGATGCTGCTACGCTCAGAGATCATTCTCTGAAAACTAGATCCGAAACGAAATGTGCGATCAAAACCTGCAATTTGGATAAGCCCTCGACCGATTAGTACTGGTCAGCTCCATGCATTACTGCACTTCCACCCCCAGCCTATCTACCTCGTCGTCTTCAAGGGGTCTTACATACTGGGAAATCTCATCTTGAGGGGGGCTTCACGCTTAGATGCTTTCAGCGCTTATCCCGTCCGTACATAGCTACCCAGCGGTGCTCCTGGCGGAACAACTGGTACACCAGCGGTACGTCCATCCCGGTCCTCTCGTACTAAGGACAGCTCCTCTCAAATTTCCTACGCCCACGACAGATAGGGACCGAACTGTCTCACGACGTTCTGAACCCAGCTCGCGTACCGCTTTAATGGGCGAACAGCCCAACCCTTGGGACCTACTTCAGCCCCAGGATGCGATGAGCCGACATCGAGGTGCCAAACCTCCCCGTCGATGTGGACTCTTGGGGGAGATAAGCCTGTTATCCCCAGGGTAGCTTTTATCCGTTGAGCGATGGCCCTTCCATGCGGTACCACCGGATCACTAAGCCCGACTTTCGTCCCTGCTCGACTTGTAGGTCTCGCAGTCAAGCTCCCTTATGCCTTTGCACTCTTCGAATGATTTCCAACCATTCTGAGGGAACCTTTGGGCGCCTCCGTTACTCTTTAGGAGGCGACCGCCCCAGTCAAACTGCCCACCTGACACTGTCCCCGTACCCGCTAAGGGCACCAGGTTAGAACCTAGATACGATCAGGGTGGTATCCCAACGGTGCCTCCACACAAGCTGGCGCTCATGCTTCAAAGGCTCCCACCTATCCTGTACAGATCGTACCCAAATTCAATATCAAGCTGCAGTAAAGCTCCATGGGGTCTTTCCGTCTTGTCGCGGGTAACCTGCATCTTCACAGGTATTAAAATTTCACCGGATCTCTCGTTGAGACAGCGCCCAAGTCGTTACGCCATTCGTGCGGGTCAGAATTTACCTGACAAGGAATTTCGCTACCTTAGGACCGTTATAGTTACGGCCGCCGTTTACTGGGGCTTCGGTTCACAGCTTCGGATTGCTCCTAACCGCTCCCCTTAACCTTCCAGCACCGGGCAGGCGTCAGCCCGTATACTTCGCCTTACGGCTTCGCACAGACCTGTGTTTTTGCTAAACAGTCGCTTGGGCCTTTTCACTGCGGCCCCCTCGTGCTATTCACACTACCGGGGCACCCCTTCTCCCGAAGTTACGGGGTCATTTTGCCGAGTTCCTTAACGAGAGTTCTTCCGCGCGCCTTAGAATTCTCTTCTCGCCTACCTGTGTCGGTTTGCGGTACGGGCACCTTCATCTGGCTAGAGGCTTTTCTTGGCAGTGTGAGATCATGACCTTCGCTACTGTAATTTTCACTCCCCATCACAGCTCAGCCTTACGATGTGCGGATTTGCCTACACATCAGCCTCACTGCTTGGACAGGCATCCATCAGCCTGCGTCACTACCCTACTGCGTCCCCCCATCGCTCGTAACGATTTACGGTGGTACAGGAATTTCGACCTGTTGTCCTTCGACTACGCCTTTCGGCCTCGCCTTAGGTCCCGACTTACCCTGAGCGGACGAGCCTTCCTCAGGAACCCTTAGGCTTTCGGCGGATCAGATTCTCACTGATCTTTTCGTTACTCATACCGGCATTCTCACTTGTATAATGTCCAGCGCTCCTTACGGTACACCTTCAACCCTTATACAACGCTCCCCTACCCCTGATGCAAAGCATCAAGCCATAGCTTCGGTGGTGTGTTTAGCCCCGTTACATTTTCGGCGCAGAGTCACTCGACCAGTGAGCTATTACGCACTCTTTCAATGGTGGCTGCTTCTAAGCCAACATCCTGGTTGTCTGTGCAACTCCACATCCTTTCCCACTTAACACACACTTGGGGACCTTAGCTGATGGTCTGGGCTGTTTCCCTTTTGACAATGGATCTTAGCACTCACTGTCTGACTCCCGGAAGTAAGTCTATGGCATTCGGAGTTTGACTGAGCTTGGTAACCCTTGCGGGCCCCGCACCCAATCAGTGCTCTACCTCCACGACTCTGTTTTCCGAGGCTAGCCCTAAAGCTATTTCGGGGAGAACCAGCTATCTCCGAGTTCGATTGGAATTTCTCCGCTACCCCCACCTCATCCCCGCACTTTTCAACGTGCGTGGGTTCGGGCCTCCAGTGCGTGTTACCGCACCTTCACCCTGGACAGGGGTAGATCACCCGGTTTCGGGTCTACGTCCACGTACTATGTCGCCCTATTCAGACTCGCTTTCGCTGCGGCTCCGGCTCTTCACCTTAACCTTGCACGGGAACGTAACTCGCCGGTTCATTCTACAAAAGGCACGCCATCACCCCTAAAACGGGCTCTGACTTCTTGTAAGCACACGGTTTCAGGTTCTATTTCACTCCCCTTCCGGGGTGCTTTTCACCTTTCCCTCACGGTACTGCTTCACTATCGGTCGCTAGGAAGTATTTAGCCTTGGCAGATGGTCCTGCCGGATTCATACGGGGTTTCACGTGCCCCGCACTACTCGGGATCCGTCTCGGAGGGAACAGACTTTCAATTACAGGGCTTTTACCTTCTTTGGCGGGCCTTTCCAGACCTCTTCGTTTAACCGGTTCCTTTGTAACTCCATGTGAGACGTCCCACAACCCCAGAGAGCAAGCTCTCTGGTTTGGGCTGTTCCGCGTTCGCTCGCCGCTACTGACGGAATCACTATTGTTTTCTCTTCCTCAAGGTACTTAGATGTTTCAGTTCCCCTGGTATGCCTCTACATAACCTATGTATTCAGTTATGAGTAACTGGATATTACCCCAGCTGGGTTTCCCCATTCGGACATCCCCGGATCAAAGCTTGCTTACAGCTCCCCGAGGCAGTTTCGTTGTTCGCCACGTCCTTCATCGGCTCCTAGCGCCTAGGCATCCTCCGTGTGCTCTTAGTAGCTTAACCAGTTGCTCCGGTTTCGACTGCTCACTTCCCTTGTTTTGCTTACGCAAAGCCAAAAGTCGCTCCCATTCGATACCATCGCAAAGCAGTTTTCGCTATTATTTGAAACTTGTTTAACACAAGTTCAGCTAAAAGGAATGTTCTAATTCGCATTTTTCGTTTCGATATCTAGTTTTCAAAGAACAAGCTCCATGCAAAAGCAAGCTGTTTTGAGAGTTTGAGCTCTCAAAACTGAGCAACGAGTGAGTAAGTTTTGCAGATCTAGTCTGCTATTTGAATGTTTCCGCTACGGGAAACGATTCTCCATAGAAAGGAGGTGATCCAGCCGCACCTTCCGATACGGCTACCTTGTTACGACTTCACCCCAATCATCTATCCCACCTTCGGCGGCTGGCTCCTTGCGGTTACCCCACCGACTTCGGGTGTTATAAACTCTCGTGGTGTGACGGGCGGTGTGTACAAGACCCGGGAACGTATTCACCGCGGCATGCTGATCCGCGATTACTAGCAATTCCGACTTCATGCAGGCGAGTTGCAGCCTGCAATCCGAACTGAGACCGGCTTTTTAGGATTCGTTCCACCTCGCGGCTTCACTGCCCGTTGTACCGGCCATTGTAGTACGTGTGTAGCCCAGGTCATAAGGGGCATGATGATTTGACGTCATCCCCACCTTCCTCCGGTTTGTCACCGGCAGTCACCTTAGAGTGCCCACCCGAAGTGCTGGCAACTAAGATCAAGGGTTGCGCTCGTTGCGGGACTTAACCCAACATCTCACGACACGAGCTGACGACAACCATGCACCACCTGTCTCCTCTGTCCCGAAGGAAAGGTACATCTCTGTACCGGTCAGAGGGATGTCAAGACCTGGTAAGGTTCTTCGCGTTGCTTCGAATTAAACCACATACTCCACTGCTTGTGCGGGTCCCCGTCAATTCCTTTGAGTTTCAGTCTTGCGACCGTACTCCCCAGGCGGAGTGCTTAATGTGTTAACTTCGGCACCAAGGGTATCGAAACCCCTAACACCTAGCACTCATCGTTTACGGCGTGGACTACCAGGGTATCTAATCCTGTTTGCTCCCCACGCTTTCGCGCCTCAGCGTCAGTTACAGCCCAGAGAGTCGCCTTCGCCACTGGTGTTCCTCCACATCTCTACGCATTTCACCGCTACACGTGGAATTCCACTCTCCTCTTCTGCACTCAAGTCACCCAGTTTCCAGTGCGATCCGGGGTTGAGCCCCGGGATTAAACACCAGACTTAAATGACCGCCTGCGCGCGCTTTACGCCCAATAATTCCGGACAACGCTTGCCCCCTACGTATTACCGCGGCTGCTGGCACGTAGTTAGCCGGGGCTTTCTTCTCAGGTACCGTCACTCCTTGAGCAGTTACTCTCAAGGACGTTCTTCCCTGGCAACAGAGCTTTACGATCCGAAAACCTTCATCACTCACGCGGCATTGCTCCGTCAGGCTTTCGCCCATTGCGGAAGATTCCCTACTGCTGCCTCCCGTAGGAGTCTGGGCCGTGTCTCAGTCCCAGTGTGGCCGATCACCCTCTCAGGTCGGCTACGCATCGTCGCCTTGGTGAGCCGTTACCTCACCAACTAGCTAATGCGCCGCAGGCCCATCCTCAAGTGACAGATTGCTCCGTCTTTCCAGCTTCCTTCAGGCGAAAGAAGCAAGTATTCGGTATTAGCTACCGTTTCCGGTAGTTGTCCCAAGCTTGAGGGCAGGTTGCCTACGTGTTACTCACCCGTCCGCCGCTAAGCATCAAGAAAGCAAGCTTTCTATCAACTCCGCTCGACTTGCATGTATTAGGCATGCCGCCAGCGTTCGTCCTGAGCCAGGATCAAACTCTCCAATAAAGTATTGAAAAGAGCGATTAGCTCATTTTGAATCTGACGAGATTAAAAATCTCATTTGTGCTTTGAAATCATACAGTCAGATGACATGTACCGATTCCTCAGCGTCGATCTTACAAAGTAAGATCGTTACTCACTCGTTGTTCAGTTTTCAAAGATCAAACGTCATTCGCATCCGAGTGTTGTTCTCTTCAGCAACTTTTATATCTTACCACTTCCGAACCAATTTAGCAAGTACTTTTTTTAAGTTTCTTTCGAAGCTTTTCAGTTTGCTTACCGCACCGTGTTTCTCGTGTTTTCTTGGCCGGAATTAGAATATACCATGTTCAGATTTTTTATGCAAGTAATTTTTTAAAGAAATTTGTATATTCTAATTCCGTTCACAGTAACAGCTCAATATCCATTTAAAGTTCTACGTTCGCTACCTCCATTGGATAAACACTTCAAGTACATCCACAAACGATCACAACAATTGCAGTCCATGCTAATATAAACTTTTGAATGACTTAATCATTCTTATTCTACTTTCTTAGCAGGCATCTTCTTTGGCCACAAGGTATAACTGAAACTGATTATAAAATCAATGACCACTATAATTCCCCAGACTCTAACTATATTAGAGAATGCTGCTGTGCGGGTTGCATCACCAATCCACCAAATCATAATCAATAGGAAAGCACTTCCTATGATGTAGGCAGCCAGATGGCGAAACCAACCATTCCGTTCCTGACTTGCATGTGCGCTCCCATATGCCTTCCTGCGGCGCGGATTCTCTCCACCTTTGAACCAAAATAGAAAATAACGATCTGCCCATGCGATCATCTGATGCCCGTAGGCGATACTGACTCCAATATATATGGCTGCAATACCATGAACCATACTAGCCGTAGCCCCTCTTTGCAGATCCACAACTGTAGCCACTAATAACAACAAATCGATAATAGGTGTCGCCATCAACAAAGCCAATCCCAGGCGCTTCATACCCAATAGGTATCTTACACTCAATCCAGCAGCAACAAAAATCCAAAAAGCAATTTCACATCCTATTATAAAATAGGCGATCATCATAACCCCTCCCTTTATAACACATTCGTATTAAATACAATTTAACACATTTGTATTATATTAAGCAACCATGTTATAATTCACATATGCCTAAAATTGTAGATCACGATAAACAGCGAATTCTCGTCGCTGAAGCGGCTTGGCGCATCATACGCAGAGACGGCATGGAACAAGCATCTGTCAGAAATATTGCTGAAGAAGCAGGAATATCTGCCGGATCAATGCGTCACTACTTCTCAACCCAATCTGAGTTACTCCTATATGCAATGAATCTGGTATCCGAAAAGGTATCAAACCGAATTCAGCAGCTATCATTCAGTGGTCCTCCTATGGACAATATGAAACTTCTGCTGCTCGAATTCATGCCTAACACGGACGAAAAACTGGCCGAAATGGAGGTATGGTATGCTTTTACGGCCAAGTCCAAAACCGATCCGGACCTCAAAGCACTCGCAGACAAGGTTTATGATGAAATTAGACAAGCCGTGGCGACCGTAATTATGTACCTTGTGAAGCTTGACCTCTCACGAACTGATCTCAATAAAGAACTGGAAATAGAGCGTCTATATGCCTTGGTGGACGGACTGTCCATTCACGCTGTGCTTAGACCCGATCAAATGACCGCTGAGGTTATGGAGAATGTTCTTTCTCTGCATCTGGCATCATTGTGTCGCGAAGAGAGATAAAAGCTCGAATACAGTTCCATTACAACCAGACGAAAGCAAAACATCGGAAGTCGCGCCCGTAAACAAAATAAAACCGCCAGACACTTCGAGTCTAATTCCTGTTATAGCAGGCGTTAGACCGCTGTCTGGCGGTTTTCCTTATCCGATAATAATCCGGCCTTCCGGATGGCGGTACAACTTTTTCTCTTTACGCGGACGGAGCGCATAAGCGATGGTTAATGGTCCGATCCGGCCAATAAACATCGTAAAACAGATAATGAGTTTTCCTATATCCGTTAATTCAGCAGTCACCCCTACGGACAGACCCACCGTACCTATTGCGGAAGCAGCTTCAAACATCAGTGGCAGGAATGGTGCATCCTCCGTTGTAAGCAGGAGCATGACCACAACCATAAAGATAATTAAAGATACCATAATGATGGTCAGCGCCCTCATAAGCAGTTCCTTCGGAACACGATGACGGAAAAATACAATATCCTTATTGCCGCGAATCATGGCGTACACTGCTCCAATCATAATCAAGAACGTCGTTGTCTTAATTCCGCCACCCGTTGAACCCGGTGAAGCACCAATGAACATCAACAGAATGAAGAAAAACTGGGTAGCCTGTCTCATCTCCGTTATATCAATCGAGCTTGTACCAGAGGATCGCGTAGAAACAGACTGGAAGATGGAAGCATAGATCTTCTCAGGCCAGCTCAGTGAAGCCAGCGTGTGTCCATTGGTGAATTCAAAGATAAACAACACAAGGGCACCAATACCAATCAGGGCACCCGAAACGGAAAGCACCAGCTTCGACTGTAGAGATAAACGGCGGCGTTTGTGAAATTCAAACAGATCATTCAGGACCACAAAGCCGAGTCCACCAGATATAACGAGCACGGATGCAGTCAGGTTAAACAACAGGTCCCCGGTATAATACTGAAAGCTGTTCCCAAACAGGTCAAATCCACCGTTATTAAACAGGGAAACCGAGTGGAATATACCATAGTAGGCTGCTTGTCCCAAAGGCATCTCTGCTGCCCAGCGCAAGGCCAGTATCACAGCAGCCACACCCTCAATCGTGAACGAAAAGATCAGCACCTTACGGATAATGCGCACAATCCCCTCCATGCTGTCTGCATTGATTGCCTCTTTCAGAAGCAGCCTGTCTTTAAGGGATATCCGTTTACCCAGGACAAGCGCAAACAGAGTTGCAATGGTCATGAAGCCGAGTCCACCAAGCTGCATAAGTACCATGATGACAATCTGCCCAAACAGGTTAAACGTCGTTCCTACATCCACAACGACAAGTCCGGTCACACATGCTGCTGATGTTGAGGTAAATAAAGCATCAATGAACGCCAAATGCTCACCGCTTCGGTTCGAAATGGGCAGCATCAGCAGAATGGTACCCATGGCAATAATCAGCAGGAAACCACCAACCAAGATAAGCGGGGGTGACAGAAATTTGGCAATGTGAAGCCTGAATTTCATGAAGGGCACCTCTTTTAACATAATACAATCTGTAATCAGATCAAACGAACCAAAGGAGCCGTGTAAAGCGTCCTTATGTAAACCTAAAGAGGAACTTGCCCCAGCTTGTTACTGAACGGCAGGTTCCTCTTCTATTATGAACGTGTAATACGTTCCTTATTATTCTTGCGTACGCGGACGCATGTGAGGGAAGAGCAGTACGTCACGAATGGACGATGAGTTGGTGAGCAACATGATCAGGCGATCAATCCCGATACCCAATCCACCTGTCGGCGGCATTCCGTATTCGAGTGCACGGATGAAGTCATCATCCATTTCGTGCGCTTCATCATTCCCGTGTTCTTTCTCCAGCAGCTGTGCCTCAAAGCGCTGACGCTGATCAATTGGATCATTCAACTCGGTGAAGGCATTTGCGTGCTCGCGTCCCACGATGAACAGCTCGAAGCGGTCTGTGAAACGCGGATCTGTGTCACTTTTCTTCGCCAGTGGAGAAATCTCAACCGGGTGTCCCATAATAAACGTTGGTTGGATCAGCGTTTCTTCAACAAACTGCTCGAAGAATGCATTCAGAATGTGGCCAAACGTCATATGTGGCTCAACCGGAACCTTGTGCTCTTTTGCCAGCTGGTGAGCTTCTTCATCTGTCATATGCACGGAGAAGTCCACACCAACAACTTCCTTAACGGCATCTACCATCGTTACACGGCGCCATTGCGGAGTAAGGTCTACTTGGTAATCGGCATATTGAATCACCTGTGTTCCAAGCACTTCCTGTGCAATATGAGCGACCAGATTCTCGGTCAATTGCATGATATCTTTATAGTCGGCGTAAGCCTCGTACAGCTCAATCATCGTGAATTCAGGGTTGTGACGAGTCGACATTCCCTCATTTCGATAGACACGGCCAATTTCATACACTTTTTCGAGTCCGCCTACAATCAGACGTTTTAAGTGAAGCTCAATTGCAATACGCATGTACAATTCCATGTCGAGCGCATTATGATGCGTAATGAACGGACGTGCAGCCGCACCACCAGCAATACTGTGCAGTGTAGGAGTTTCCACTTCAAGAT
The DNA here is from genome assembly GCF_039831995.1 of Paenibacillus pabuli. NCBI lineage: Bacteria > Bacillati > Bacillota > Bacilli > Caryophanales > Paenibacillaceae > Paenibacillus > Paenibacillus pabuli. Next base: position 885,976 of record NZ_JBDOIO010000005.1, on the reverse strand, counting down.
AGCCAAGGGAGTCCAGGTAGCGGCGCATCGACTGAATGATTTTGGAGCGTGTAATAAAGGTCTGTTGTACTTCTGGGTTCATGATCAGGTCAACATAGCGCTGGCGATAACGCAGCTCTACATCGGTGAGACCATGATATTTATCCGGAAGCGGGTAAAGTGACTTGGACAGTACTTCCAAATCTTTAACTTTGACAGACGTTTCACCGGTTTTGGTCTTGAAGACTACGCCACTAACACCAACGATATCACCAAGATCCAGCAGGCTGAAAGCCGCAAACTTGTCCTCAGATACCGTATCCTGACGAACATAGATCTGGATTCTGCCGCTCAGGTCCTGAATATGTGCAAAGCTTGCCTTACCCATTCCCCGCTTCGCCATAATCCGTCCGGCAATACTGACTTCGATCTGCTTCTCTTCCAGCTCTTCTTTGGTCAGTGTTTCATACTTCTTCAGAATAGAACCGGCTTCTTCGGTACGTACGTATTTTTGGCCAAAAGGGTCGATTCCCAATTTGCGGAGCTCGTCCAATTTGTCGCGGCGAATTTGCAAAAGCTCGCTAAGTTCGGTTTCCTGATTCAAGACTTCATCCGTCATGATCTATATTCATCTCCTTATTTACATTGCAGACATCCTCAGATGTGTTCTTCCTCAAATGTTGAAAAAAGCTTCCCTAAGGAAGCTTTTGTCTCAGTGCCCGACTGCTTCATTACAATATACTAACTATTGCTTCTTAATATCTACAATTTTATATTGAATTACGCCAGCTGGTACGCTTACGTCAACAACAGTACCTTTTTTCTTACCCAAAATGGCTTTTCCAACAGGGCTTTCGTTCGATATTTTGTTCTGAAGCGGATTGGATTCCGCGGTACCTACGATTGTGTACTCTGTAATGTCTCCGAATTCCAGATCTTCTACAGTAACAGTTGCACCCACGCTTACCGCATCGGTATCAATTTCATCGCTGTTGATGATCCGCGCATTCCGAAGCATTTTCTCCAGAGTAATGATACGACCTTCAATAAAGGCCTGTTCATTCTTCGCGTCTTCATATTCGGAGTTTTCACTGATATCGCCATACCCGATGGCTACTTTGATCCGTTCAGCCACTTCGCGGCGCTTAACCGATTTCAGTGTTTCCAGTTCTTCTTCCAGCTTCTTGAGTCCCTCTTGTGTAAGGATAACTTCCTTATCGCTCATCTCAACCGATTCTCCTGTCATGGGAATAATTTGATTGCGCGGCAACGGAACCAACGCTGATTACAGAGCTCCGACCGCATATATCTTCAAAACTATATGAAGTTCTCCAGAGAAACAGAACGTTCCTCCTGATGCACTAGCCTTATAACGCACATGGCGAATTTATACTGTGAAATTATAGGGGAACGGTCTCGAAAAGTCAATGTTACGCCCCTTATATCTGTAAACGTTTTACAGGACAGGATCAGGATGCATTTTCGGCTACCGCTGATTCCGCTTCTAGGTGCTCTTCATGATGAAGCTGGCCTACAAAGTTCTCCAGAATTTGCACCATTTCATCACGTTTGGTTCCTTCCATAATAACGTCCTTAATGCGTGCAGAGCCTTTCAATCCTTTCAGGTACCAAGCCAGATGTTTACGCATCTCCTTCACTGCTACGTTCTCATTCTTCAGAGCAATCAGACGGTCCATATGGAGAATGGCAACACGAATCTTCTCTTCTGCGCCAGGATCAGGAAGTAATTCCCCGGAACTCAGGTACTGAATGGTACGGTACAGCATCCATGGGTTACCCAGTGCAGCTCGGCCGATCATGACCCCATCACAGCCCGTTTCGTCCAGCATGCGACGTGCATCTTCCGGTGAGGATACATCTCCGTTCCCGATCACCGGGATGGACACCGCTTCTTTTACATTTTTGATGTGTGACCAGTCTGCTGTACCTGTGTAGAGCTGCTCACGCGTACGGCCGTGCACACTTACCGCCTGTCCTCCAGCGCGTTCAACCGCAAGCGCGTTCTCAACCACGAAGATATGCTCGTTATCCCAGCCGATACGCATCTTGACGGTCACGGGCTTCTCGACGGCGTCCACTACAGCGGATACCATATCATAAATTTTGTTCGGATCAAGCAACCAACGTGCTCCTGCGTCGCAATTCGTTACTTTTGGCACAGGGCATCCCATGTTGATGTCGATGATATCGGCGTTGGTTTCTTTGTCCACAATTTTGGCTGCTTCTACAAGCGCTTCACGGTCTCCCCCGAAAATCTGGAGACTCAGCGGTTTCTCCCGCTCATCTACAAACAGCATCTCACGTGTACGCTTATTGCCATGGACGATAGCTTTGCCACTTACCATCTCCGCACATACAAGGCCTGTTCCAAATTCTTTTGCGATCAGACGAAAAGCCGGATTACACACGCCAGCCATCGGCGCAAGTACGACCTGGTTTTTCATTTCAATGCCACCGATTTTCAGCATTTCAGTGTTTCTCTCCTTCTAAGTACCGCAGATTCTTGCATGAATCCCGGTTATGTTCTGCTATATATTACAATCAACGATTAACGATATGTGTCTTCGTAAACACGTTATATGAATCATAAGTGACTACAGTGAATTATTTCTACTTGCCCTGCAATTCTTCAACGCTGATGTTCAGCACGTTCGCAATGCGATCCAGCTCCTGTACGGATACCTTGCGGTTCCCCCGTTCAATCGTTCCCAGAATAGCCAGCGATATGCCAGTCCCAGCGGCAAGTTCCTGTTGTGTTAAACCTTTCAGCTTCCGAAAGGCCCGGATGCGGCTCGCCAGTTGCACGTTTTCCAAAGCTGTATTCCATCCTTTCCATCCAGTACAGACAACGATGAGTGTACATAGGTATACAAGCCTGAAAGCTCGCCTTCAGGTACGATATCCGACAATGGAACAAGCACAAATGCCCGTTCTCCCATCCGCGGATGTGGTAATTGAAGCAATTCGGTATCCCGACTCTGCCCATCCATCCAGAGCAAATCGAGATCTACCGTTCGGGGACCCCAGCGAATATCGCGGACTCGCCCTAGCCGATTCTCGACATCAAGCAATTCGGTCAGGAGCTGCTCGGGAGCTAGACGCGTCTGTACAGCAGCTGCCATATTCAGAAACGAAGGCTGGTCCACATGACCTACAGGCTCTGTCTCATATAGCGATGAACAACGCTGGACCTCTATGTCAGGGTGCGCATCCAGTAAAGTCAACGCTTCAAGCAGTGTCTGTTCCCGGTCACCCAAATTGGCCCCTAAAGCAATATAAGCCTCTGAATATTCAGAGGTCGAATGTGCGATCATGATCGATTCTCACTTTCTTGTGCGGCGAAGCTCTACCGTCACGCCCTCAAAATGAATATCAAACGGCGGATGTGGCTTCGTCACCTTGACTGTCAAAGCATTGATAATAGTATAAGTGTCCAGTAACGAAGATGCAATATGTTCGCCCAAAGCTTCAATTAACTGGAATGATTTGTTTTCAACAATTTGTTTCACAAGTTCATGGATTTCTGCATAGTTGATCGTCTTGGTCAGATCATCGTTACGTCCGGCATCACCCAGATCCATATCAATCTCCAGATCAATATAGTAGCGCTGTCCGAGCTTCCGTTCTTCTGCAAAAACACCATGATATCCGTAATATTCCATCCGATGAAGTACCATTCTGTCCATAAGATCCGCCCGCCTTCTATAATATTAAAATTATGTGTCACTACTCGTTCATTACCTCATGCAAAACGCTGCGCTTCCACAGAACGGGTCATCCGGACCCGCCAGGTTATTTCCTCCGCAGACCCGGAGAGGCATACAGCATGGCATCACACATGTCCGCCGTCCGCCGGATCGGCTTCACATCATGAACCCGGACCATTTGGCAGCCTTGGGCGATGCCGAATGCAACCGTTGCAGCCGTCCCTTCTACTGCATCATTGGCCTGCACTTGAAGGGTATTCTGGATGAATCGTTTGCGCGAAGTAGCCAGCAGGACCGGATACCCCATCTCGTTAAGCAGTCCAAGGGATGACATAAGAGTCAGATTCTCCGTAAGATCCTTCACAAAGCCAATACCAGGGTCGAGAATAATCTGATCCGGATTCACTCCAGCGTCCAGGGCAACTTGAATACTTTCCTGCAGATCCTGAACCACATCATCCAAATAATTCGTGTAGTCTCGCTCAGGTCTATTGTGCATCAAAATGATTGGACATCCCAGCTCGGCAGCCGTGCGGGCCATATCCGGGTCGGCCTTGGCTCCCCATACATCGTTAATAATGTGAGCACCGGCTAAAATGGCCTGACGGCCAACCTCCGCCTTATAGGTATCCACGGATATCGGAATGTGCGGAGCCTGCAGCCGTAATGCCTCGATTACAGGTATGATTCGGCTGAGCTCTTCCTCGGCACTGACGACCTCCGACCCTGGGCGCGTGGATTCACCGCCGATATCAATCAGATCTGCGCCATCCTCCATCATCTGTATTGCATGGGCAACTGCCAGGTCTACCTGATTGTAGCGACCTCCATCGGAGAAGGAATCCGGCGTAACATTAAGGATGCCCATGATCTGTGTCCGTGTGCCAAGCTTGAGTTCAGCCGGCCCCCATGAATAGTTCCGTTCATAAATGACTGGTGTGAGTGTCATGAAGTATACCCCGCTTTCTGACGGTACATACCCAGAAGTGCTGCTGTAACCGGGCCGATATGTCCGTTGCTGATTATCGTTTCGTTTCCGTTCTGCCCCCGTAAAGTGGTAACAGGCACCAGCTCTGCCACCGATCCTGTCAGGAATATTTCATCTGCTTCCTGCAGCTCACCCCAGGTATATAATCCTTCGACGCTGGCCACTCCCATATAAGCTGCAAGTTCCAGAACTGCTGCCCGAGTAATGCCTGGTAAAATCCCCGTATCAATGGATGGCGTATGGAGAACACCCTGCCGTACCCAGAATACATTGCTGACAATGCCTTCAGCCACATGACCTTCCCGGGTGAACTGCAGGCCTTCCGCCCCTTCAGCGAGCTTACCGTATCCATTCAATTCTCGTTTGGCAAGAATGCTGTTCATGTAGTGCAGTGATTTGAATCGGATATTTCCTTCAGGTGTGTTCCGAACTGTCGATAAGCACTGAAGCAATCTGCCCTTCTCGTATAAGGATGGGGAGGGCTCAGGTAATGCTTTTACAAATACGATATGATTGGGATTTTCATAATCCCCGGAGGGCAATCCAAGTGCAGCTTCTCCTGCTGAAACCGTGTACCGTACATACGCATCCGAAAGCCCGTTTGCCTGCAGCAGACGGTTAATCCAGTCTTTCACTTCTTCTACTGTCGTCGTAAATGGGATCCCAAGCTCTGCACAGCCTGCAGCCATTCGTTCCAAATGACGTTCCAGCAAAAAGGGGACTCCCTGATAGGTCCGAAATGTCTCAAACAAGCCCAGTCCGTACAAAAAGCCGTGATCCGTTACCGGAACCACGGCTGCCGCCATATGGACCACATTTCCGTTTATCGCGGCGTATTGCATTCCTATACCTTCACCTTCTGGGACAGAAAGTTGCGCAGCATCTGATGCCCATGATCCGTAATGATCGATTCAGGATGGAACTGCACACCTTCAATAGCAAACTCCTTATGGCGCAGTCCCATAATTTCACCTTCTGCCGTCTCGGCTGTAATCTCCAGGCAATCGGGCAAACTGCTGCGCTCCACAATGAGGGAGTGATAGCGGGTTGCCGTAAATGGAGAAGGCAGTCCGGCAAATACAGATGTTCCGTTATGATGCATTTCAGAGGTTTTGCCATGCATCATGCGGTCTGCACGAATAACGTTGCCTCCAAAGGCTTGTCCAATGGCTTGATGTCCCAAACAAACGCCAAAGATTGGAACACTGCCCTTGAATTGATCGATGACAGCCAGACTGATCCCCGCTTCATTCGGAGTACAAGGTCCAGGAGAGATCAAAATATGATCAGGTGCCAATGCCTCAATACCTGCTAGATCAATCTCATCATTCCGGCGGACCTCCACCGTTTCTCCCAGTTCACCCAGATATTGAACCAGGTTGTACGTGAAGGAATCATAATTGTCGATAACCAGAATCATATCCTCGTTCCTCCCTCTTCTTCCGTCGATATAATGACGGTTGCTTCGATTATTTTAATTTGACCGCTTCCGCTTCCTCACTATAGTTCACGGCCCTCATCATCGCTCTCGCTTTATTCCGGCACTCCTTGTATTCCCGATACGGATCGGAGTCAATGACAATGCCTGCTCCCGCTTGGACATAGCCCATTCCATCCTTGATAGCCAGTGTTCGTATGACGATATTCAGCTCCATATTCCCACTGTAGTCCATCCACCCGATTGATCCTGTATATGGGCCTCTCCGTACAGGCTCAAGCTCCTCGATAATTTCCATGGTCCGCACCTTGGGAGCACCGGTAATCGTTCCACCAGGGAATGTGGCTGCAATGACATCGAAAACGGATAAACCATCTGCAAGCCTTACCTCCACCTGGGAAACCAGATGCATGACATGCGAATACTTCTCGATGGTCATCAATTCAGGTACATGAACAGACCCATAGGCTGCTATTCGCCCGATATCATTGCGTTCCAGATCGACCAGCATAATATGCTCAGCCCGTTCCTTCTCACTGTTCAACAGCTCAGCGGCCATGGCTTCATCCTCGGCTGTGTCACGACCTCTTCTCCGTGTGCCCGCGATTGGACGTGCACTTACCTTACCGTTATCCACTTTGACAAGAAGCTCCGGTGAACCACTCACCAGCTGGAAGTCCGGGCTGCGAAGCATTCCCATATAAGGCGATGGGTTCACGAGGCGCAGCCATTCGTAGATATGCTCGGCACTGGATTGAATTCGCTTTTCCTGCCGCAAGGAAAGATTTACTTGGAACACATCGCCCTGCCGGATATATTCCTGTACGGTGCGTACAGCCTGTTCAAAATCCTGTTGGGGAAATGAAGTCTGCCATCCCTCCGTTTCCTTGTCAGCATCCTCCTTCTCCTTCTCCTGAGCTAAATGCATGTGCCTGCTGCGATGCTCCAATGCTTGCTGGTGCTCCTCCGCTTGAGCAAAGCCCAGAATATGCAGCCAACGCTGCCGCATGACTTCAGCACGCTTTTCGGCTTCTGTATACAAGACTTGAAGGTATGCCTCATCCGGTTCCGCTCTTAACGGCAGATGGACCATGCAGTACAGCGCCTCTTGTTCATGGTCATATGCCCAAAGCTCTTCAAATCGCATCCACCAGTAGTCAGGCAAGGCCGGATTGTCTTCAGCTAACGTTGGCAGGTTCTCCAGCGATCTGGCTACGTCATAGCTGAGATAACCTGCACTCCCCCCACCAAAGTCCGGAGCACCGATCACTTTGGGAGCATTGTACGGAGCTGACCACCTTTTTAATACGTCCAGCGGCTTGCCCGAATCTGTTGACTTCAATCCTTCTTTCAGATCATGAATGACCGCGTCATGTCCCTTGCCTGAAATAACGGATACCGGGTGCAGCCCCAGAAATGTATATCTTCCGCCCTTTCCGTTCTCCAGCACCATGGCATAAGGCGACGCCTCGTGCCAAGCTGCCTCCCATGTTAACGGTAAACCGCCATGAACCGGCTCCTCATCCGACTTGATCATATACGGCATCATGGTCCAGCCTTGTCCGGCCCACTCTGTCCAGTCGGCGTATGTTGTCATCAGGTGTGTCATTGCGGTTAGCCGCCCTCCATCTGTCGCTAGTTCTATTGTCTGATAGTATACTAAAGCACCGCATCTTTTAAAAGCATTCAGCAAAAAATCCTCCATACCCAACATGTGGGCACGGAGGATTAATATCAATATGCTTACGCTTAAGCTTCAAAGTTGTAAAGCGGTGTGCTGAGGTAACGCTCTCCGTTACTTGGCACGATGACAACAACACGTTTGCCTGCACCCAGCTGTTTGGCTACTTGCAGACCTGCACGAATCGCTGCACCGGAAGAAATACCGGACAAAATGCCCTCTTCCTTCGCTACCTGACGAGCCGTTTCGAATGCATCATCATTCTCAATGTGAATGATCTCGTCATAGATTTCCTGATCCAGAATCTCAGGAATGAAGTTGGCACCGATCCCTTGGATTTTGTGAGGACCTGGCTTGCCGCCTGCCAAAATTGGAGATGCGGCTGGCTCTACAGCAATAACTTTAATTGAAGGGAAAGCTTCTTTCAGCACTTCGCCTGTACCTGTAATCGTTCCGCCGGTACCAATTCCTGCAACAAAAGCATCCAATGTACCGCCAACAGACTGAATCGCTTCAACGATCTCAGGACCTGTTGTTTCACGGTGAATTTTCACGTTTGCTTTATTCTTGAACTGCTCAGCCATGAAGTACGTTGGGTTTTCCTTAAGCAATTCTTCTGCTTTTTTGACAGCACCGTTCATTCCCTCGGATCCTGGCGTGAGCACAAGCTCAGAACCATAGGCACGAAGCAAGTTACGACGCTCCAAGCTCATCGTTTCAGGCATAACAATAACAGACTTGTAGCCTTTGGCTGCAGCTACCATTGCAAGGCCAATTCCCGTGTTACCACTTGTTGCTTCAATAATGGTATCACCTGGTTTCAGCTTGCCTTCTTTTTCCGCTTCTTCCACGATACTGATCGCGATACGATCCTTGACGCTCGATCCCGGGTTCTGATACTCAAGTTTCACGAATACTTCAGCACTGCCTTCAGGTACGATACGGTTGAGACGAACAAGCGGAGTACCTCCGATGAGTTCTGTTACGTTATTAACAACTTTAGCCATATGAATGCCCTCCTTAGTGGGATGAATAATACTTAAGTCCTGTTGCTTATATTGTGCGGCCGGAGCAGCCTCTTGATGTTATAGAAGAACTGCGGAAATCCCTTATTCCATCTGGTCTAATCGCTTATCCAAGGAATGGATCCGAGGTTTCCGAAGGTTTCTTAGAGTTAAACTTGCTTTTAATCCGAGTAAACGAGTAGGTATTTATTATTTTTATCTTATCAACGTTGCACGTCATTGTCAATATGAGTAATCAAAAAAATACTCTGTCCTGGGCCCTAAGCCTGTAGACAGAGTATTTTTATCACGATGCAGTATCCCAACCCAACCACCGCTCAAAAAATCAGGAAGCAGGAATCTCGGCGATAATCACGGCTTCATATTTGTTACGCAGCCTCTCTTCCACCTGGGGAAGCGGATCAGCCTGACTCAGTGCCAGCTGCATCCGAATATCTTCGCGTACCTCTTCTGCCGATTGGACCTGGGCATCCTGCTTGTCGTTTAATTTGATAAGGGCGTATCCTTGTTCAACCTGCACCGGTCCAGCAATATCGCCTATATCCAATTGTTCGGCCAGGTTCATGATGTCTTCCGGCTGAAACGGATCATTCTGTTCTATCCAGCCCAGCCGCCCACCGGAGTCACGAGTGAAACTGTCTGTTGATTCAGCTTTTGCCATATCTTCAAAGTTCGCACCCTGCTCCAGCTCATCCAGTAACGAATTGGCTTGATCCTCATCCGCCACCATAATCATGGACAAATCGTATTTCTCGGGAGAGACAAAGTCCTCGCGATGCTCTTCCCAATAATGTTCAATGTCTGCATCCTTGACCTGAATGCCACTCGTAGCGATTTTCTCCAATAAAAGCCGATAACCAGCTTCCAGTTCAAGCTCCTGTCTTGTCAGGCCGAGCTGGGATTTCATCTCGTCGAAGTATGCCTGTTCCGAATCATAGCCATCCATCGCAGCAGACAGTTCCTTCGCTATTTCCTCTGGAGTGACTGTCAGGTCTCGATCTACAGCCTCCGCATAAACGGCTTTGCGGTTCAGCATCTGAAGGAGCATATCGCTGCCGTAGCGCCGTTTTAGAGCATCAGACCATTGCTTGTCGGTGATGACCTCTCCGTTAATTGTGGCAATTGCGCTACCTTCTTCCTGACCTGTATCATGAGGGGCATCGGTATCATCCCGTCCTGGTCTCATACCCTGGACTATCATTACCGTGCCCATCACCAGCATGCCGAGCGTCAGGACAATTACAGCCGTCCACAGCCCTTTTTCCTGTCTCGTCATTCCGCGTCCCGTCCCCGCTTATATCAGTTCTTGGCTTGCTCTAGAATGGTCTCGAGTTGTTCCTTGTTGAAATCATAAGCTTCATTGCAGAACTGGCACACCACTTCTGCTTTGCCTTCTTCTTCAATCAGTTGCTCCATTTCGTGCTGACCCAAGCTGATCAACGTTTTTTCGACCCGTTCCCGGGAACATTCACAGCGGAAATGAATATCCATTCCATCCATAACCTGTACATCCGGCAGTACTCGCTTCAGCAATTCTTCCAGTTCAAGCCCTTGCTCCAGCAGCGTCGTCACAGCAGGCAACGTGCTGATCGCATTTTCAATTACGGTGATTTCATCGTCGGTCAATCCTGGCAGCAGCTGTATAATGAATCCGCCGGAAACAATGACCGAATTGTCGGTATCTACAAGTACGCCAACGCCTACAGCAGAAGGTGTCTGCTCCGATTTGGCAAAATAGTATGTGAAGTCTTCGCCCAGCTCTCCCGAAATAATCGGCACACTACCACGATAAGGTTCCTTCAGGCCAAGGTCTTTCGTTACGTTCACGAAGCCCTCTGTGCCCACAACTCCTCTAACGTCAAGCTTACCCATGCTGTTGCTTGGCAAATGCACATGCGGATTCGTCACATAACCACGAACTTCCCCTTTGGCATTGGCATCGGCAACGATCTGTCCAATGGGACCGTCGCCCTTGACCTGAATAGTCAGCTTCTCTTCACCTTTAAGCATTGCACCCATGATGGCTGCAGTGGTTACCGTACGCCCCATGGCAGCTGTAGCCGTGGGAAACGTATCATGTCTTCTGCGCAATTCCTCAACCAACTCCGTCGTTTGGACAGCAAAGGCTCTAACCCGTCCTTCCATTGCTGTACCGCGAATCAAGCGGTCCTGTTTGTTGTTTTCCAAGTCATTCAGCCTCCTTTGGCGTATACTATATTATCTCTGAAACACGATATATAAATTGATTTGGACGTGCCTTCAACTTATAAATCCGTTCAATTTACAGAAAAAACGGCACAATACGTAAGACTGTTAAATCAGCCCGCTGCATGCCGTCTCTTTCCTTACCTTTCCCGGTTCCGCTCATAAATGATACGCAGCCCTTCCAGCGTAAGCAGCGGATCGACTTCCTCGATGCTGCGTGTCTCCTCTGCAATCAGAGGTGCAAGCCCCCCGGTTGCAATGACTTTGGGCTCTACGCCCATCTCTGTACGAATGCGATCAACAATTCCGTCGACCTGCCCGGCATAGCCATAAATGATACCAGCCTGCATGGCATGCACCGTATTGCGTCCTATGACCTTCTTCGGCTTCTCCAGTTCGATGCGAGGCAGCTTGGATGCCCGCTCATAGAGCGCTTCGGTGGCAATATGAATGCCCGGTACGATGGCTCCCCCAAGATAGTTGCCCTTTTCATCAATACAATCGAAGGTCGTGGCAGTACCAAAGTCAACAACCACCAGTGGACCACCATATTTCTCAACGGCTGCCACCGCATTAACAATGCGATCTGCGCCTACCTCACGTGGATTTTCATACCTTAAGTTCAGGCCTGTTTTGATGCCAGGTCCGACAACCATCGGCTTTTTGCCAACATATTTTTCACACATCGTTTCCATCACATGCACAAGTGGAGGAACCACCGATGAGATGATGACTCCTTCGATGTCGCGTGTTGATATATCCGACATATGAAATAAATTATAAATCAATACGCCGTATTCATCCACTGTGGACTGACGGGATGTGCTCAGGCGAAAATGGTGGAGCAACGACCGGCCTTGATACACGCCGAGTACAATATTGCTGTTGCCCACGTCTACAACAAGAATCAAAGAGGTTCACCTCTCTTTCTTTTCGTTTAAATCTAGGCTGATATCAAGGCTCTCGAAAGAATAGGTTAACCTTCCAACTGAAATTACATCCACACCACTCTCGGCAATCCCCCGGATCGTGTTCAGAGAGACATTACCTGATGCTTCCACTTTTACATGCGGAGATTTTTTGCGAATAACTGTAACGGCCTCACGCATCTGATCCGGATGCATATTGTCCAGCATAATGATATCTGCACCTGCCTGCAAGGCTTCGTTCACCTGTGCCAGATTCTCTGTCTCCACCTCAATGGTCATCGTATGAGGAATGACAGCCCTTGCCCGCTGCACCGCTTCTGTGATGCCGCCTGCTCCTTTAATGTGGTTATCCTTAATCATAACCGCATCATACAATCCGAATCGATGATTCGCCCCTCCACCAATACGCACTGCATATTTTTCAAGCATGCGGTGGCCAGGTGTTGTTTTACGTGTATCAACCAATCTCGTAGAGAGACCCTCCAATGCATCAACATATGAACGTGTGCGTGTTGCAATACCAGACATGCGCTGCAGCAGGTTTAGCGCCAGCCGTTCACCTGTAAGCAAACTGTGGGTGCTTCCTTCCACTTCTGCCAGAGTCTTTCCACGTGTAACCTCGTCTCCATCCTGTACCGACGGTCTAAACACGAGCGATGGGTCTACCACCTGAAATACCAGTTCAGCTACCGATATGCCCGCAATGATCCCATGGTCTTTGGCGTGGATGACGGCCTTGGACTGATGGCCTGCCGGAATTGTCACGCTCGTGGTAACATCCCCTGCCCCCACATCCTCGCGAAGCCAGTTTTTAATGGATTCGATGAGTCCTTCATTATATCCATTCAGTATCATGACATCAATTCCTCCACAATCGCTTGTTCTCGTTGCTGCAAACTATGCTTCTGCCAAGCCGCATCATCACGAAGCGGGAAATCCTCGCGGTAATGTGCCCCCCGACTCTCCTGACGATGTAATGCTCCACTCGTTACCAGCCAGGCACAGGTCAGAAGATTGGCGTATTCCATCTCTTCCTTGTGTGTCAGCACATGATCGAAGATGTCCATTTCAATCTTCAGCTTATCCATGGCTCCTTGTAAGCCGACACCGTTACGTCTCAGGCCCACCTGACGAACCATCATCTTCTGCAAACGCAGACGCCGTTCGGAAATCGGCTGCTGCTCTTCCCATTTTCTAATCCCCGTACTATGCGGCAAAGGGCTTTCAATCTGTACTGAATTCAGCGGCGGCAGTGATTGAATACGTTCAACAATTCTGTGTCCAAAAACAATGGCTTCAGACAATGAGTTACTCGCCAGTCGATTGGCTCCGTGTACTCCCGTTGAGGAAACTTCACCGCAAGCAAACAACCTTCCAATGCTGCTCTCCCCGTTCAAGTCCGTTTTAACGCCGCCCATCATATAGTGTGCTGCAGGAGCAACCGGAATCCAGTCTGTGGTCATATCCAGTCCGTACCGCATACAGGTCTCATATATGGTAGGGAATCGATGCTTGATCAACTCTGCCGATTCATGAGTAATATCCAGATATACAAATGTACTGTTCGTCATCTCCATCTCACTGACAATCGCTCTTGCAACAATATCACGCGGAGCAAGTTCAAGCTGTGGATGATAACGTTCCATAAAACGCTCACCCTTGATATTTCGCAGAAATGCACCTTCACCCCGTACCGCTTCAGAAATCAAGAAGCGCGGAGCTCCCGGATAACATAGGGAAGTCGGGTGGAATTGGATGAACTCCATATCTCGAATGACTGCTCCCGCACGGTATGCCATGGCGATGCCATCAGCCGTAGCTACCTCCGGATTGGTTGTATAGCGGTACAATTGCCCCGCCCCGCCGGAACAGAGCACTGTAGCGCGCGCCTTTACAAATACCTTCTCGCCGTCCGATTTCTGAACCAGAGCCCCTACGCATTCTCCATGATCCGTGATTAAGTCAATGACAAAATGCTCATCCCAGACTTCAATACCTGAATGTTCACTTGCTTGAGCAGCAAGTGCTCTCACGATCTCATATCCAGTCGCATCTCCATTTGCATGCAAAATACGGCGGTGACTGTGCGCACCCTCCTGCGTCAACGCCAGCTCGCCGTTCTCCACATCAAACAACGTGCCCAGACGGATCAGTTCCTGTACTCCATCCGGGCCTTCGTTTACCAATGCTTCCACTGCCTCGCGGCGACACAGGCCCGCTCCAGCCACAAGTGTATCCTGCAGATGGTATGCAGGAGAATCATCTTCAGCGATTACAGCAGCGATGCCACCTTGTGCATAGCGGGTATTGCTCTCCAGTAACGACTTCTTCGTGATCATCAATACCTGGTTATGTTTGCTTGCCCTGATGGCGGTATACAATCCGGCAATGCCAGAACCAATAACGAGTACATCCGTCTCCACCATTGGCAGCACGGACAGATCAAAATCCACTATATATTGCGGTATCATCCTATTCACCTGTCTCGGAGCAAGAGTAGCGCATGCTACTTCACCAGTAACATGCGCTCTAGCGATTCTCTGGCTTTGTCTGCAACAGCCGGTGGCACGTAAATTTGCGGCTTCATCGTTTCCAGGCATTTAACCAGTTTCTTCAGGTTGTTGACCTTCATGTTTGGACACACCAGGAACTTGGTGGCAAAATGGAATTGTTTATCCGGGCTATCCAGTCGCAGCTGATATCCTGTGCCATCTTCCGTCCCTACGATGAATTCCTTGGCGGAAGAGTTTTTACAGTATTCAAGAATTGCCGTCGTGCTGCCTACAAAGTCTCCCATCTCCACAACTTCCGGACGACATTCCGGATGTACGACAAACTCGGCATTTGGATATTTGGCTCTCATCTCGACGACATCTTTTACGGTCAGCATATCGTGTGTGTTGCAATACCCTTCCCAGATGATCATTTTTTTGTCTGTATGCTGCTGAACATAGTGTCCCAGGTTTTTATCCGGCACCCAGATAATCTCATCAGAATCAACAGATTGAATCACCCGGACTGCATTGGCCGATGTACAACAGATGTCGGTCTCCGCCTTGATCTCAGCCGAGGAATTGATATACGTCACTACTTTTGCATTTGGATGCTGCGCTTTCAGTTTACGCAGGCCCTCAACATTCACCATGTCTGCCATAGGGCATCCTGCACGTTCATCCGGAATGATAACCGTTTTGTTCGGGGCTAAGATCTTAGCGCTTTCACCCATAAAATGAACCCCGCAAAATACAATGACATCCGCATCCGTTTGCGCGGCTTTTTGTGCCAGTAGGAATGAATCTCCGCGAAAATCGGCTACTTCCTGTACTTCGTCACGTTGGTAATAATGAGCAAGAATAATAGCGTTACGTTCCTTCTTCAACTCCATCAGCCGCTCTCGCAGCTCCCGGTTCATCTCAGCCTTGCGCTCTAAAGCCAGAGCTTCCACCTGTGATCCTCTCCTTTGACGGGACGGCGTCATGCGCCGTTTCCTGTGACTATCTGCGTCGATATTTTCGCTTGAGAAACGAATCACAAGCGGTTTAACACCTAATGTACACAACGTTCACGACTCTGTCAATAAATGAAAAAGGTGCAGAACAACGCCTTAATCAACTATTTCCTGCGTAGTTCGCGCTCTAGCTCGCAGTTATCATTATCTATGCAATTTGAATAAAACGCACAAAAAAAAGAGAGCCTCTCGGCTCTCTTTTATCTGTTCTCAGAACGCAGGTTCTGATAAACATTAAGACGTTGGCTTCGTACCGCCATCATCTGGGTCATTGCTGTTGCCTTTATCCAGATTCGGAGCATCGTTAGGGATATCTCCGGCCGGTGGCTCAGGTGTTTCATCTTTGCCTTGAATACGGACACGCACATCACCGATGTTATCGATGATTGGCTCTCCGCCTTCACTTGGCGTACCTTCGTTATCATCATCGCTCTCCGCTTTTGGAGTCAAGGAACCAGTCTCGATCAATTGTTTGATCTGATCCATTTCCAGTGTCTCCACTTCAAGCAACGTTTGAGCGATCAAATGCATCTCTCTTGTATGTTTTACGAGCAGGTCCTTACATTTCTCGTAACATTCATTGATAAAGCGCTGCATTTCCTGATCAATCTCATAAGCGATGGAATCCGAGTAATTCTGTTCATGGCCGATATCCCGTCCAAGGAATACCTGTCCTTGTGAACTTCCGAATTGCATAGGTCCCAATTTCTCACTCATACCGTATTCCATAACCATGCTGCGAACAATACCTGTCGCTTGCTGGAAGTCACTGTATGCACCAGTACCAATTTCACCAATGAACAATTCTTCTGCCACACGGCCCCCGAGGAGTCCTGTAACTTTGTCCAAGAGCTCTTGCTTGGTCACCAGCATACGGTCTTCTTTTGGCAACATGATTACATAACCACCCGCACGTCCGCGCGGAATGATGGTTACTTTATGTACCATATCGGCATGTTCCAAGAAGTATCCTACAATGGTATGGCCTGCTTCGTGATAAGCAACGATTCTTTTCTCGCGATCACTGATGACACGGCTCTTCTTCTCCGTACCTACGATGACACGGTCGATTGCCTCGTCAACTTCTTTCATGGAAATGTCTCTCCGGTTACGGCGCGCTGCAAGCAATGCCGCTTCGTTCAAGAGATTTTCAAGATCCGCACCAGAGAAGCCTGTCGTACGTTTCGCAATAATGTCCAGTTTCACATCTTTTGTGAGTGGTTTGTTGCGGGAGTGTACTTTCAGTACGGCTTCACGGCCTTTTACATCAGGGCGGTCAACCGTAATTTGACGGTCAAAACGTCCAGGACGCAGCAAGGCAGGGTCCAGAATGTCTGCACGGTTCGTTGCAGCAACGATGATAATTCCCTCGTTCGCTCCGAATCCATCCATTTCAACGAGCAACTGGTTGAGCGTTTGTTCACGTTCATCGTGACCACCGCCAAGGCCAGCTCCACGCTGACGTCCTACTGCATCAATCTCGTCAATAAAGATGATACATGGGGCGTTTTTCTTTGCATTTTCAAACAAGTCACGTACACGGGATGCACCGACACCGACAAACATTTCGACGAAGTCAGAACCCGAGATACTGAAGAACGGCACACCCGCTTCACCTGCAACGGCACGAGCAAGCAACGTTTTACCAGTACCCGGAGGCCCCACGAGCAATACGCCCTTAGGAATCCGTGCACCTACAGCTGCGAATTTGCGAGGATCCTTGAGGAAGTCAACGACCTCAACAAGCTCCTGCTTCTCTTCGTCCGCACCTGCGACGTCTTCAAATGTAACCCGCTTCTTCTCTTCGTTATAGAGACGGGCACGGCTTTTACCAAAGTTCATTACTTTACCGCCGCCGCCTTGTGCCTGATTAAACAGGAAGAAGAACAGCAGGAACATAATGATCAAAGGAATAAAGGATGTCAGAAGTGTCAGCCAGATGCTGTCACCTCTCATTGGCTCCTGATTTAACTTGAAATTATTAGCTTCACTTGCCGCTACAAGTTCACTAATCGCTTCATCCGTAGGAGGAATGTACGTTGAGAAATTTTCTGATTTGGCTTCGCTAGGCTTCTCTCTATATTGACCGGTCACAAGAAAAGACTGACCGTCGAATTGAACCGTCAATTCTGAGATGTTGTTCGCCTTAACCGCCGTGCGCAACTGATCATATCTAGGATTATCTGTGGCTTCGCCGCCATTGCTGACGAACTGCACTATGCCCACCACGACTAAAAAAAGAATCAAATAAAAACCAGAATTCCGGATGAACCGATTCATCCCCTACCTCCTCTCGAGACACTTTAATTATTTTAACATAGCCCGACATGGCTTCTCAACAGAAGGCACGAGCAGAACTGGGCTTGGAACTAGCATGCACTTTAACTGCTGTATACTTCCGGTTTCAAAATCCCGATGTAAGGGAGATTCCGGTACTTCTCGGCATAATCCAAACCGTATCCGACGATGAATGCGTCTGGGATGTCAAAGCCGGTGTAATGAGCTTCAAGCTCAACCTTACGGCCTGAAGGCTTGTCAAAAAGCGTAACCACGCGCACCGTTTCGGCACCGCGATTTTGCAGCAGCTCAATCAAATAACTGAGCGTAAGTCCACTATCGATAATATCCTCGACAATGAGAACCTCACGTCCTTCAACCGAGACATCGAGATCTTTGATGATCTTAACAACGCCTGACGATTTGGTGGATGCTCCATAACTCGATACTGCCATGAAATCCATTTCAACAGGTACCGTTATGTTTTTAACCAAATCAGCCATAAATATAAACGCACCCTTGAGCACGCAAATGACCAAAGGATTGCGACCTGCGTATTCGGCACTTAGTGTTGCGCCTAATTCCTTGACTTTACTTTGGATTTCTTCTTCACTGATCAATACTTCCTGAATGTCGTTCTGCAACTGTGCGAACCTCCTAAGTTATACTATGAAAGCCTTACCTGAACCATAACCACTACCCCTGAATCGCTGAATTGCCTACAGTCATGTACAGGATGGCGGAAGTATCCTCCTTCACCGGCGCAATATTAGACCGGCGAACACCCGGCAACCAGATAATGTTGCCTGCTCCGTCACAAACCACGGGAATACGCGGACGGACAGAGGGGGGGATTTTTTCATCGATGAAAATATTTTTCACCTTTTTGCTTCCGTTTAATCCCATGACTTTCATGGTATCTCCAGGTAACCGTGAACGCACAACCAGCGGCATGAGCAGTTGATCCGCATCAAATGCGGCCTGATCCGCCGTTTCCGGTACAAGATAGTCCTCGGGACTCATAGGAATGATCCGAAGATATCGGTCAATCTCCCTGAGTGAAAGCTCATAAGTTCCGTTCCATTGCAAGAGACGATACTCGAAAGATTGATCCTGTACGTCTGTCCGTATGCCGAAGGAAACCAGATCATACTCCCGGGTACAAGCGAGTGTCTGTCCTATATCTAGGCTCCAGGTCTTCGCATAAGGCTGTGTCACCTTGCGGCGAATGGTTTCGATACGGGTAAAGTCGACAAAATCACTGTCCAAAGGCAGATAATTCAATATTAGTTTAATCAACCTTCGTTGTAAAGCGACATGTAACTTCAAAAAGGAAGGCACCTCAAAGGTTTGCCTTCCGCCGTTCACCTGCACTAGACACCTGTATGCGTCATATGCACCTTGCTCCATGAAATCGTCTTCATCGCCCACAATTTCGGCAAGCCGATTCAAAGACGGCGTGAGCTGTCCATTATATTGCCCCAAATAAGGAAGCACATCCAAGCGAATGGCATTGCGCCGGTATTTACGCTGGGAATTGCTTGCATCATTAAAGTACAGAAATCCCTGAGTATTACAAGCTTCTACAAGGTCTGTCTTGTTTATACGAAGACATGGACGAATAAGTTCCACATTTTTTTCCCGCCGTTTAAACTTCATTCCGGACAGTCCGGTTAGTCCGCTCCCACGCAATAAATGAAGCATAACCGTCTCTGCCTGATCGTCTGCATGATGTGCCAGAGCAATGCTTGCCGCACCATATTGGTCAGCTACCTGATGCAAAAAGGCATACCGCCTATCACGTGCCGCTTCCTGCGGTCCCTTCCCTGTAAGCTTCATATAAGAAGGAATATCAACCTTTACCCATTCAAAAGGGATATTTAGCTGTGCCGCCATTTTCCCAACCATTTCGGCCTCTTCATCGGATTCTTGGCGGAACCCGTGATGTACATGAGCACAGACCAGTTCCAGCGGAACATGTCTTGTACTAATCTCATGCATAATATGCAAAAAAGCCACCGAGTCCGGTCCGCCCGATACCGCGACGATGATCCGATCCCCGGGAACCCATAACTGATGCTCTTCCGCTGCCTCCAGCACATGATTCACCAGCTCGTTCCAGCGTAAAGCTTCCATACCTGTTCCTCATTCCTTGCGTTATGTATATGCACCTGTAAAGATTAAAAACGCAGTGCATAGATGAGTACCCCAATAAGTAATATAACGGATACAGCGAATGCATTTTTCAGCCAGCGTGGTGTAGAGCTTGATGAACGCCGGCGAAGAGGTGCAGGCCGGGCCATCATGTCTTTCCAGGCTTTGGCTGCATGTCCGGCATCCCGGAACTGTCCCCGAAGAGCCTGAATCGTCCAATTACGAAACGGTCGCAGCCTTTCGCTGCGCTCCACCAGGGCCGTAAGCTGATTGACACTCCGCAGTTGTGGCAATCCTTCGGCAGCCAGCGCCTTGAGCGCTTCCCCCTCCAGTACATGAATCAATAACAAAGCAAAAGCGAAGACATCGTAGGTCCCGTCTGCTGTTCGGCTTCCGCCATTCCAGAAACCCCTGTCATACCATTCGGTAAACTGTTTCACACTTCGTCCAATCGACGTTACCCCACCATAATCAATGAGCTCTACCTGACCAAAATCGGATACCAGTACGTTCTGAGGCTTAAGATCACCAAATACCCATCCCGCCTGATGCAATTGTGCCAGCTTCTGCAGGAGTCTAAGCCCAACCAACAGCGTCCAGTCCGTCCCTTGGCGCCGGATGAAGTGGTGAAGAGCCTCACCCCGAACATACCGCATCACATAAAAGGGAATATCCCGTCCCTGAATGGCATAATCGTCCACATCCTTAAGATAGGAAGGAATACCACTCTGCTTAAGGGCCTCATGATTACGCTGCAGCTGAAACGATTTGAGTACATTAATCTCTGATTGTAGATCGAACGGATCAAATCCCATCTTTAGTGCATAGTGTTTGCCATTCTCACCCCGCTGGACAAGAAAAACGATGCCGTTGGCGCCTTTGCCCAGCAGCTTGCGAATCGTATAACGGCTGCGATTCCATTTCCCTGTAATTACTGTTCCTGGCGGGAAAGAGGCATCAGACAACGTTGTCACCGAGCATCCCTTCTCTTTCAATGCGATAGTTCCCTTCTATTTCCTGCTGTCCCTCCAGTGTACCATAACGGTAAAAATCAATCACCTTCTGAATCGCAGGACCTGTCGGCGTCGCACCCTTCATCTGCAGACGTCCAAACAGGGAACGAACACTGCCCAGATCAGATGTCCAGCTGATATCCATCACAGCCTCTTCTCCGCTATGACGGCCCGGGAAATGAAATACCGAGAGCTTGCTCTGCCCTACACGCGCCTGCAAGCTCAACATCAAATCCCGGATTCCTTCTTCGACAGCAGCGAGCTTTGGTTTCATGCTTGCACTTACGTCGATCAACAGGATAACTTGAAGAGGAGTCGTTTCAGCCAAATTATCGATTACTTCCACTACCTGAGCACGCTGTGCAGGTTCAAGGTCAGTTACGGTTTTAGACACTTTCTCTCCCAGAATTTGTGTTAACTCTCTATTAACCGCCTGCTGAATGGTCTGAACCACTGTTTTCCTTGTCATCATCTGCATCGTATGGGCAAGCTGCCTTGTGCCGACGATCTGGCTGATTCCACCTCCGGCTTTGGCAATATCCTCAATCTCCCGGCTACCCAGCTCACCAATGGTTCCATAATCAATCACACCAACCACATTAACCGTGATTCCCTCTTCACGGGCTTCTGCCGCTGCCAGCACCGGACTTGTACCTACATTAGAACAACCGTCGGTGATCAACAAGATCTGCTTCATCCGAAATCCCTCCGTTTTCGTTACTCTCCAATTCTATGACTAGCATTGCCATAATGAAGAGACTTCAAACAGAGAATCATGCAATTAACTAACCGTACGCGGACGCTCCATCCGGTTAATGCCCGGTACGCGCAATGTGGCCCATTCGGGACGGAAGTGCTCCACCTTTCCTACAACGACAGTCATATCATCCAAAATCTCATGCTGTTGATATCGAATCACACTCTCAAGCAAGCAGTCAGCTACCTCTTGCGGATCGTCACTATCAATCTCCTGAATGAGACGTTTCATCCATAACTCCTTGTTGACCGCATACCCTGGTGCATCATATATTCCATCGGTCATCATAATCAATATATCGCCTGGTTGAAGCTGTACGGTGACCAGATCCACTTCGATATCTTTAATAATGCCGATCGGCAGGTTGCTGGCCGATACCTGAATAACCTCCTGTCCGCGTTTAATAAAGCTCGGAGTCGAGCCGATTTTCATAAAAGTGGTCTCTGCCGTGTATTCATCAATCAGAGCCATATCTACCGTAGCGTACATCTCCTCAGGAGAGCGCAGCATTAACACGGAATTCACAGATTTGATCGCCAGCTTCTCATCCATGCCGGATTGAAGCAGTTGCTCCAGGATATTTAATGCCGCGCTGCTCTCCATGCGCGCACGTTCCCCGTTACCCATACCATCACTGAGTGCCACCGCAAAGGTACCATTCCCCAGTTCAACAGTGCTGAAGCTGTCCCCGGATAGCAAATCTCCCCCTTTGGCAGCCGCAGCTACCCCTGTAGTCACTTCATAAGTTTTGGCTGAGCCGAAGGTAACGGTCGCCAGACCCTGACGGGGATCTGTCATCGTCTCATGGAGAACAGCAATATGCTCGTCCAGGACATCTGAGATCAGCGGCGCGATCATCTTTCGGCATTCATCAAACCCCCTAGTATAGGCATGAACAATCTCGATTTCCACGTTACCTGCCTCCAGATTGATGATTTCAATTGAATGTATGGACAGGCCCAGCGACTCCAGCGCATCCCGAATCTGTTCCTCCTGCTGCACCATCTCCTCACTTTCCCGTTGGATTTCTCTGGCCAGGTCCTCCATTACCTGAGATACTCCAGATAATTGCTCAGCAACCAGCTGCCTGCTGTCCACAATCTGACGCTTCCACTGCATATTATGCTGGTAAAGCCCATACTGGGCACGCATTACTTCGAGTACCTCCTCCGGTTTGGCACATACCCTGTTCCACTCCACAGGAATTTGTTTGCCCGACATCTCCGGATTGGCCTCAATGGAACTCATCACATCCGTCATGTACTTATACGTTTGAATAAACTTGGCATCCCAGCACTGCGTACGTTTGAAGCATCCTGCGCACGTTCCCTCTGCTACCGCATTCATAAAATGCTCCATGCCGCCTTCGTTCTGTACCGGTTCTCCCGTACCGGACATCTGATCGAAGCTGCGTGAAAGCTGGCGGAACACCTGCGAGAAGCGGGTTACTCGTTCTGCCGTGATATCCCGAATCCGCTTCGCATATTCATGCTGCGATTTGGTATGATCCTGTGTACCCGGCACATATTTGGATATGGCCGCCATCATGCTTTTAGGTGTAAGCATGAACAGAACAATAGCTGCGCACGTCTCCCATAAGGAATTCATCACGTCACCTGGACCGCCCAGGTAAATGGACAGAATAGATGAGCCGAGCAGCATTCCCAGTGCAACGCCTGCACGTTTACCCTCTCTCAGCATACCCGCCAGCATCCCGGCAAAAGCGAGCAGACTCATCTGGTATACGGCAGACATGTCGGCGAGGCTCAGGATCAGACCCGTAATGACTCCGACCGATGCCCCCAGGGGGGCTCCGCCCACCAGCGCAAAGATCAGAATCAAATAACGAGAGAGCATATGCTCTACGGAAAGGGACTGAATGGTCCAGCCCACCGCGCCAGTCATAACGGAGGCGAGCAATATGATCAGGCAGAGGATCTCCTCGCTCTTTAGGTTGAATTTCTTTTTGCGATACGTAAAAATCGGTATGGCTTGTATAAAAACCAGGGTAAGCACGAAGCTGAGTACGGAGTCCATCGTGAGCATTAACATGGCGTACCAACTGAAAGACGGACCAATCACGACCGCGAATAACTTGACCATAAAAGTAGTCGTAAACACCATTGTTGGTGCATAAGATAATTCAGCACGGTCATAAGACTCCAGCCCTCTGAACAAGAGATAGAAGATCGCCATCTCAGACGCAACGATAAGTGGAACCGGAAACGGAGCAAACAGGCTTCCCGCCAGCAAAGCACCCCCCACGGGAATAATGTAATCCCTGCGCATGAAGGCAATCACCGCGAAGTACGCAATCGCAAATGGCGATAGTTCATTCAGAATCATGGCCTTCCCCAATAAAAATCCCATAAATGTAAGGAGCAGCACCCATTTGCGCGCAGCAACGAACTGGACAGCCTTACGGGAGGTAATCCACTGTTTGAGACGTACGGACAGCTCCTCCCGAGCTTCGGTACTCCCTTTACCAGCTTTCATTCCCGGAAATTGAATGACATTCCACTTTTCCATCATCCCAAGGCACCCCATTCGATTATTTGTTTTCGTGTTTCATTCTCGATGGCTCTGATTATAGATAGATTAGAAGACGTAGTTTGTCACAATAGGTGGATAGGGTTGAAAAAGTTTACGACAAAAGAAACAAGCACGGCGCGGAGGAGCGAAACCCCCGGCCTTATTGTCATTCCATCCTTCGCAGCCTGATCCCCCGAGGACAGGGTTGTCTGATTTTGAACGGCATTTGTTCTGCCGGCAGCTTGAATTGAACGGGATACCTGCGGAATGGCATGGAAACATGTCGGTAAAAAATGGTAGACGACAAATGTTCTTATTTCCTTTGATCCTTGCGCGAAAAAAGTGCATCTGCGGAGCACCACTTTACAAAAAAAGCTAGGAATCCAGAGGAACGCGCATAGCCGACGGTAATCCCCAAAAAGTTTGCGAAGGCAGCAGACTAAAAGAAAAAAAGGGACAAAACGCAAAAAAGCCGTCGACCCTAACGGGTTAACGGCTTTTCTTATATTTTAAATCAGGTTGAGACAGATTACACGCGCTTGGCTCCACGGCCTCCGCGTTTGCCCTCTGTGTTCTTCTTGAGCGAAGAGATCCGCTCTTCACTATCTTTCAGGAAGCGTGACATTTTATCCTCAAATGAAGGTTTGCCTGCTGCGGGCTTGAAAGAACGGCCTCCACGGTCGCGGTTAAATCCACCGCCGCCGCCACGGCCTTGGCCGCCACTTGGGCCTCCACCGCTGAATCGTTCGCGATCTCCTCCACTGCGTTCCGGTCTTGGAGCTCTCGGGGGTCTGGATTGTGTTTGTTGCTCAACCGGTTTGTCAACAGCTTGCTTAATGGAAAGTCCGATTTTGCCATCCTTGTCAACGTTGATGACCTTCACTGTAACGACGTCATTAAGTTTCAGGTGGTCGTTGACATCTTTGACATAATTGTCGGCGATTTCCGAGATGTGAACGAGACCCGTGACACCTCCTGACAGATCCACAAATGCTCCAAAATGCGTGATGCCTGTCACCTTGCCCTCTAACTTGGTGCCCACTTCAATTGCCATAGAATAAAATGATCCTCCCTTAAAAATATACAACCCGATTTTTTAGATGCCAAAATCAATGCTGTGCTAAATGTAATTATACCTTATGCCGCAAACCAAGGTCAACAGAGCTCTACCCCGCAGGGGAGCCTATTTTTAACAGTTTGACGGCTTCAGATATATGGATAATAATCCTTGCTCTGTCATGAGCGTAATTTCATCAGTTCCCTGACTCTTCAACCTGGATTGGCGTTTCTTCAGGCAGGTAATAGCCTTTTTTCCTCGCCAGCTGTCCTATGTATTCAGGGTCCTTCAACCGACTGACTTCATACTTCAACTGATCCAGCTTTTTCTGCGTCTCTTCCTTCGAAGCCTGCTGTGCGGCCAAGTGCGAACTCTTGTCCGAAATCTGTGCATTTTGTACAAGGAACGTATATCCTGCCCAAATAACAAACACAACAACGAATGTCATCCAGAGCATGAGGCGTCTTCTTGCGCCGGCAGATTTCCCTTGGCCTGTTGGGGCTGCAGATCTCCCCACAGGTGTTTTACCCATTATTGGACCTCCTTAAAACCAGCGTTTCCATATCGTTGCAATACTTGAACCCGCACGGATCATCCAACGGGGCGTTACCCAATGTTTCAGGAGCGGCCTAAACATCCAGCGGAACAACTTGCCGAAAGGTACCAAACATTGCAATACCAGCTTGCCAAGGAATAACAGTATCGCGAGTATAAAACCCAATATCACGCGTACTAGCTTGTATAATCCCTTTGCTGGCATAACGAACAGGATGTTAAGGATATGTCCACACCAATGAATAAGTGTTCTTGCGAGTTTAATTAACATTACCACAAAACGCTGGGTTGTAACACTTAAAAGCCAAAAATAGAAGCAAACCCCTATAATTAGCCCCAAAAAGACATAAAACCGCAGCTGTCCGTGGTTTCCGGCGTACAGCATCCGGAAAACGAACAGCGCGGAAGCAACCCAGTACAACAGGTCAAGTGTATGCATGCTCCATCTTGGGAAGCGCAGCTGACCGGACAGCACCCGGTAACTGTCGTAGGCCATACCCATTACGATTCCCGATAACAGCATCCATGTTAATGTGATCCACTGCGTGTCCGGACTCATCGGAACATCTTGCCGAACAGGCCTTTACCATTCTTGTTCTGGGAACCGGGGTCCAGATATTGCAAAGAACTGACTGTGCCTTCAATGGATAGCAAACCTTCCTCCAGGCTCAAGTTTTTGATATGTAAATTGTGCCCCCGGATGGTCAGATGCCCAAGTTCAGTCTGCAGCAAAAATTCCTCACTGTCGAAGCTCTCTACATTCGAGACACCTGTCAGATCCAGCAGTTTGCGATTTTGCATGCTCAAATGATGCTGTTTCGGTTTACCGTGCTCAACCATGGCATGTACCCCTCCTTCTTACACCTAGCTTATGGAGGGGAAGTCGGGAATAGAACCGGGATGATGAAGGAAATGCTCCTGCTTATTCAGACACAAAAGCGCCCTTCCTGTATGGGAAAGGCGCTTCTATCTAACTTGCTTTCATTTAAAAAAAGAGCATATCGGGCAGATGATTACCAGTTCAGCCCGTTATCCTTGGCGATCGGCTCTTCC
This sequence comes from Paenibacillus pabuli, assembly GCF_039831995.1. NCBI lineage: Bacteria > Bacillati > Bacillota > Bacilli > Caryophanales > Paenibacillaceae > Paenibacillus > Paenibacillus pabuli. The sequence goes on along the minus strand of NZ_JBDOIO010000005.1, from coordinate 859,097 downwards.
TTAACCAAGGTATAGAGGCTGCTCGCCTCGTCCTTCTTGGTGCTCTCGGCAAGACGTTCCACCTTTACGGTGACCAGCTTCTGACCGAACTGAACCGTCAGCTCATCGCCCACTTTAACAGCAGCGCTTGGCTTTGCTTCACGTCCGTTAATCAGAACGCGTCCCTGTTCGGAGACGTCCTTGGCCACAGTGCGGCGTTTAATCAGCCGGGAGACCTTCAGGAATTTATCAAGACGCATTATTTTACGGCTTCTTTAAGTTTGTTGCCTGCTTTAAATGCAGGAACAGTGGACTCAGGAATGACAATTTCATTCCCTGTTTGTGGGTTACGTCCGGTACGACCGGAACGTTTGCGGGTTTCAAAAGTGCCAAAGCCGATCAGTTGTACTTTGTCTCCGCTTGCGAGTGCATCTGTAATTTCTCCCAAGAAGCCGTTCAATACGGACTCAACGTCTTTTTTAGTCAAACCGCTTTTGGTGGAAATGTTGTTAATCAGATCTGTTTTGTTCATTTTTAAAAGCCTCCCAAATTAAAAAAAAAGTATCTGCGAATCCTGGCAACCGCCTGATTGCCGCGGCTCCGCGCAAGGTTACTACACATGTATTCTGGCTTGGATTCTGAATTCCTGCCTCGGCCTGCGACTTTTTTTGGCTTACTACGAACCTTTGCCTCTGGTTAGTCTAAGTCCAATACCCAAAAAGTTGTCCGATTAATCAAGAATAACCCTAACTCAAATATGAACACATGTTCGTAAAGCATAACATACCAATGAAAAACATGGAATAAGGATATTTGAACAGTCTACATGGATAACCCTGCTATAGTCCAGCCTTCTTCGCTGCTTGCCAGAATTGCTCCATCTCTTCAACATGGCTATCTGCAGGTGTCCGCCCAAGTTCACGAAGCCGTTCCTCGATGTACCGGAAACGCTGAGTGAACTTGCGGTTGGTGGCGGCAAGTGCCTCCTCCGGGTCCGCATCAATAAAACGAGCCACATTGGCCGTAGCAAACAGCAAATCGCCCAATTCCAGCTTCCGCTCTTCAGCCGACTGGTTGTTCTGCACCGCTTCTTTCAGCTCAGCCAGTTCTTCTTCAATTTTAGCAAATACGCCATTCACATCATCCCAGTCAAAACCAACCTTGGCTGCTTTCTTCTGGAGCTTGTATCCTTTCATCAAGGCAGGCAAATCGCGTGGAATACCATCCAGTACCGAAATGGTCTGTTGATCAAGCCCTTTGCGCTTCTTCTCCTCTGCCTTCATCTGTTCCCAGTTCTGCAGTGCTTCATTCGCATTCTCGGCCTGATGCTCGCCAAATACATGAGGATGACGGAAAATGAGCTTGTCATTGAGCCCCTCAATGACATCATACACATTAAATGTGCCCACTTCCTCTTCCATCTGGGAATGCAGGAGAATCTGCAGCAATAAGTCCCCAAGCTCCTCTTTCATGTGATCGGGATCATCTTCATCGATGGTTTCAATGACCTCATAGGTCTCTTCAATCAGGTTCTTGCGGATCGACTGGTGGGTCTGCTCCTGATCCCACGGGCATCCGCCCGGGCTGCGAAGAATATTAACGATCTCATGCAATCGTGCAAAAGAGCGACGTCGCAGTGCATCATCGGTGTTCTTCGGCACATATATTAGGGACAGGTTCCCGTATCCTTCAATTCGGTCCAGATCGTGAAGTGGTACCTTGTGAATGACCTCCTGATCCTGTACACCGAGTGCATGTCCAACAAATACCGGATAGTCATCCGGATATACATCCATCAGGCACAGCTTCACATCAGACGCCGTAAACACGTCATAGACCTGTCCGATCAAGGTGTGCAGCTGAGGCTGCACCAGTTCCGTGCTCAGACTGCTGGCATCGAGAAGTTGAAAGCCCTCAATGGGATCAAACCCGAGACGGATAAACGCTTCATCCAGAAAACTCTCTCCCCCCATGACACGAAGTGAGATTCCCATTTGCGGGCAGCGTTCTTTCAAGAGACGTACACTTGCCTCTGCCACCATCGGATGGCCTGGTACAGCGTAGACAATCTCGGTCCCTAGCTCTCCCTGACGGGCTGCCTCAATGAGGCGATTGGCGATCTCATCATAGACCTCCGGGAACGACGCTTTCGCCTCGTAGATCGCATCGAATGATGTCATCTCCAGCCCTTCCTGCTTCAGATCATTCAACACGGGATGATCCAATGTGCGGACATACAGCGTAGCCGCTTGTTTCATTTTCTTGATGATACCTACTGTCAGCTGATCTGCATCTCCTGATCCGAGACCAACGACGGTCAAAGCTGCGCTCATCTTCCAACCTCCATCCGAACCATTCTGCCGCATGCCTCCCGTTCTTACTTTAAAATGAGGAGCATGCGCAGAACAGCGCTCTATAATTACACGTATTATAACAGAATCCGGGGATATCCAATAATTTCACACGCAAAGGGTGAGAAAAGCTAACGCAGGACATGCAGTCTGCGAAGCAATTTGGCCAGGCGTGGTCCCAGCTTCGGGATCGCGGCCAGATCTGTGGCGGTCAGCAGTCCGGTACGGGCTGACGCCAGCAAGAACACGGCTGCACCTGCGGCAATGCCAAGCAGGCTTATGCCTACCGCGGCCAGCCTGCGATCGGCCGCGATGCCCATGCCGCCGAGCACCGCTCCGGCGGCCCAGGCCATGCCTGCCGCCGCCACGCTCATGGCGGCGATCACCAGCGCCGGCTTCGCCAGGACGGCGCCAGGGGCAGGGCGCAGCGCGGCACGCCGCGCCAGCAGCGCCACATTCAGGCCAGCCGCCAGCATATAGGCGACTGCGCCTGCCAGGGCCGCGCCGCTGATGCCCAGCGTCGGCACAAGCATGACGTTCAGCAGCGCCTTGACGCCTGCGGCGGCGAGCATGCTGAACGCGGGTGCGCGCACGGCGCCGAGGCCCTGCAGCAGCGCCGCCGCAATGATGCTGACGGTACTGCCTGCTGCAGTCAGCGCCATGTACCGCAGTGCTTCGGTGCCTGCGGCATCACCGTACAGCATGCGGTTGATCGGTTCTGCTAGCACCGCCAGACCGGCGGATGCGGCCAGACCGATTAACCAGAACCAGCGCAGCGCAATGCTTGCCTGCTCCCTGACGGCGTCCGGCCCGCCCTTGAGACGGGCTTCAGCCATCGCCGGAATGAACAGCACGGATAGCGACGTAGCAAGCATCGTCACCAGCTGTACAAGCGGCAAGCCTCGATTGTAAATTCCGAACGACACCATGGACTCCGCTTCATCTAGGCCTTCACCTCTTAGAAGCCGGGGCACCGTGAAGGTATCCACCAGATTCATCAGAGGTACAGCGAGCGAGCCCAAGCAGACTGGAATGGCATATCCTAGTAAGGTCCGAATCCATTGAGCGTTGGTGGGGATCTTCTCAGCTTGAAGCCCTTCTCCTGTCCATTGCTTTGGTTGTTCCTGGCTAGCTTCTGATCTCTGTAACCCATCCATCTCTCCTTCAGCCAAACCCGTCTTTCTGCCCTTCCGCCGCCGACCATACACATAGGCCAGCATGGTTAGTAACCCTACGAATCCACCGGCAACGGAACCAAGCATGGCTCCGGCAGCAATGGTCTCCAGCGATGCATCCTGCTTTATCAGCCATAGCAGCAGCACAATCATTACTGTCACACGAATCGTCTGCTCTACAACCTGTGACACAGCGGTCGGCACCATCTGCTGTAAACCCTGAAAGTATCCACGGAGTCCAGTCATCAGCGGGACAAATAGCAGTGCGAGCGAAGCAGCCCGGATAGAAGGAATGACATGTCCATTACCGATCAGATGACCTATGAGCGGTGCGCCGATGTACATCGATAAGGCCAGAATGAATCCGATGCTTCCAAGCAGTACCGAAGACAGACGAATAATCCGTTTACCCTCCTCGGGCCTTCCCAGTGCATGTTGTTCGGCAACAAATTTGGATACGGCAACAGGCAGCCCAGCGGCAGCTATCGTAATAATAAGCATATAGAACGGATATACCGTGTTATAAATGCCAAAAACACCGTCTCCACCTAGATTCTGTAAAGGAATCTTTTGAAAAGCACCGATGATTTTAGAAATAATGGCGGCAAGCCCAAGCACAAATGCACCCTGCAGCAATCTTGAGCCAGTAGACGGCTGTTTCATAAGTCCCTCCTACAGTTTGTCCAAGCGTTTATATCCAGTAAGCATACTTTGCTATTATACCTGCCTGAAGCCGCACAGACTAACCTTCTGTTGAAGTTCCCTCTACCCGCTTTTAATTCAGCCTCGGCATTATGCCCTCTAAAATGCAAAAAAACTCCTGTCTGCCGGAAAGGCACAGGAGTTGATCTGCTGTTTATTGTTCCATCTGTTTGCCAAGGAAGCCAGCAGCCGTCTCAGCCATTTTAAGTTCCATCTGGGACATTTTCACTGATTCATCCTTGTTGTACAGAATGACGGTTCCAATAGGGTCTCCACCCGAAATGATGGGTGCAATGACGAAAGAGGATAATGTTTCATCATGATCCTTGCTGATCTCATAAGAGCCACTACCTGTCTCAACAATGGTCTTCCGGTTTTCCATGCAGCTCTCTACCAGCTGACCTACCTGCTTGTCCAGATATTCCTTCTTGGAGCCACCCGCGACCGTAATAATGGTATCGCGGTCAGAGATCATGGTTACATGACCCGTACTCTCATACAGTGATTCAGCATATTCTTTGGCAAAATCGCCCAGTTCGCCGATAGGCGAATATTTTTTTAGAATGACTTCTCCATCACGATCCACAAAAATTTCAAGCGGATCTCCTTCACGAATTCGTAACGTACGACGGATTTCTTTTGGAATGACCACACGGCCGAGGTCATCAATACGGCGGACAATACCAGTAGCTTTCATTTCACATGTTGCCCCACTTTCTCGAGAAGATTTTTCAACTACTGTTCCTTAATGGGTAGAGGAAAGTCCCAGAACGTTTAGTGTGATATCTTGACCATAGTATTCATCTGTTCCCATTTCCTTATACATGATTTAAAGAATATAGTTGTGTTCACTCCGCAGAAGGTGACCATGTACCCATTACACTGCTGTCTGTACAAAAAGAAGCAAGGGACAGGCCATAAGTCCTCCCCTTGCTTCTCTATGCTTGTCCAGAAAGTAAGTGTACTGTAGCCTGTTTCTTACTTGCTGCTTGTATCCGCACTATCCCCTGTTGTTGCATCTGACTCTGTTTTAGTACCTTGGTCTGTCTTGGCGTCAGTACCTGTGGATTCGTCGGTTTTGGTTTCTGTAGATTTATCACCTTCGGTTCCAGTTCCAGTACCCGTTGTGCCTTCAGTGCCTTCAGTGCCTTCCGTAGTACCTTCTTCAGCCTTGTCTGTCTTAGGCAGGTTTACTTCCTTCACGATCTTATCCAGTTCATTCGTCATGAACGTATCGATCTCTGCAGCTGCCAATTGGCTTTTGAGTGTTTCTTTTTGCTCATCTGTCAATTTGCTGTAGTCTGCTTCTGTACGGGATTCCACTTTCATCACGTGATATCCGTATTCCGTTTCAACCGGATCACTGATTTTGTTGAGTGGCAATGTTTTGGCAGCTTCTTTGAACGCTTCTACCCAGTTGGATACAGGGGTATTTTCGTACAATCCGCCTTTTTCTGCAGAGCCTGGATCTTCGGAGTATTCTTTTGCAACTTTTGCAAAGTCCTCGCCGGCATCCAGTTTGGTTTTAACTTCTTTTGCAATTTTCAATGCATCTTCTTTTTTACGCTCTTTTTGCGTATCCGGGTCCGTGAAGTTAATCAGGACGTGACGAACCGAAGCCGTTGTGAACTGATCCTTGTTTGTTTCAAATTCTTTTTTAATTGCATCTTCCGTAACGCCAGTCTCTTTGTCCTTGATTACGGTCATGATGCGAGTCATGTAATCCTTGATGTTTTGATCTGTCAGGTTCTGAGCTTTCAACATTTCAGTCCATTGATCGGCTTGAACAGAAGCCTTCATTTTGTCGAACTGTTCGGTTGCCACTTTGGTACCTTCTGTTTTGGCTTCTTTACTCGCCTTGCCACTCAAATATTCATAAGCAACCTCCTGGCGCACCAGGTAGTCCTTGAAATCGTCCATCTCCATCATTTGCGCATATTCCGGATAGAGGAATTTCATGACCCGCTGCTCCATGTCGAATTCATTGGCTGTAATTGTACCGCCATCATATGTCGCTACAACAGCACTTGTATCATTGGTTTCTGGTGTAGCTGCTTCTTCCTTCTTGCCGCATGCAGCAAGCAGTGATAAGGACAGTACAGCAACCATACTCACGGAGAGTACTTTCCCTGCTTTTTTATACTTTGGTAACATCCTTTGGTTCCCCCTTTGATTTAAAAGCACTCTTCATGGACTCCAGAAATTTCTCTACCAGCTCCATCAGTTGCTTGTCCCCAAGCCCTTTGCCTTTGACATGAATAAGCATATGGGGTCCTTGTTCAAATTGTACACGTCTTTCGAACTGATTTCCAATGTGCGCAATTTTCGAGAGCTCAAACGCATGCTCACGGCCTTCGTAGAACTTCACGGTAAGGTCGTCACCACGCTGCGTAATGGACTCAATTCCATACATTTTGCCATATACTTTTAATCTGGCTACAGCCATAAGATTAATGACTGCTTCCGGAAGGTCACCGAATCGGTCAACCAATTCGTCTTCCAGTTCCATTGCATCGTCGAAAGAGGCAATAACCGCCACTTTTTTGTAAATTTCAATCTTCTGTATACTGTCATAGATATAATCGCCCGGCAAGTAGGCATCCATGCTGAGATCGAGCGTGGTGTTCCATTGATCGGAAGGTACCGGCTCTTCCCCGAGCATCGTGACTTTGCGTTTGTTAATTTCCTCGGCCAGCATCTGAGAATACAGGTCGAATCCGACTGAGGCAATGAAGCCGTGCTGCTCTGCACCCAGCAGGTTCCCCGCTCCGCGGATCGATAGATCTCGCATCGCAATTTTGAATCCCGACCCCAGCTCGGTAAACTCCTTAATAGACTGCAGACGTTTCTCTGCAACCTCGGTCAGCACTTTATCCCGTTGGTACGTAAAGTACGCATAGGCAATTCGATTGGACCGTCCTACGCGACCACGCAGCTGGTACAGCTGGGAAAGGCCCATTTTGTCCGCATCATGAACAATCAGGGTATTTACATTCGGGATATCTACCCCCGTCTCAATGATGCTTGTGCTTACGAGCACGTCATATTCGCCATCCAGGAAGTCCAGGATGGTTTTCTCCAGCTCTGTCTCCGACATCTGACCATGGCCCACGCCCACTTTGGCTCCAGGAACCAAATCAGCAATCTCGGCAGCCATCTCCTGAATCCCTTGAACACGGTTATACAAATAGTAAACTTGACCCCCTCGAGCCAGTTCCCGCTCTATGGCTTCCCGAACAAGCGCCTGACTATGCTCCACGACATAGGTCTGCACCGGGAAACGGTTCTCTGGCGGAGTTTCAATAACCGACAGATCACGGACTCCCAGCATGGACATATGGAGGGTACGCGGAATTGGTGTAGCCGTCAGTGTAAGCACGTCCACATTTGTTTTCAGCTTCTTCAGTTTCTCCTTATGGGTTACACCGAAGCGCTGCTCTTCATCAACGATAAGCAGTCCAAGATCCTTGAATACCAGATCCTGCGACAATAACCGGTGTGTACCGATAACAATGTCAACCGTACCACTTTTAATGCCTTTAGCCGTCTCATTCTGTTCCTTGCGGGAACGGAAGCGACTAAGTACATGAATATTGAATGGATACCCCGAGAAACGTTCACGGAATGTCTCATAATGCTGCTGTGCCAAGATCGTGGTCGGAACGAGTACTGCAACCTGTTTGCCTTCGATTGCCGCTTTGAATGCAGCACGAATGGCAACCTCAGTTTTTCCGTAACCGACGTCTCCACATAGCAGACGGTCCATGGGACGGTTTTGTTCCATGTCCTTCTTAATTTCTTCAATTGCACGGACCTGATCACGGGTCTCATCATAAGGGAACATGGCCTCAAATTCCTGCTGCTCGGCAGAGTCCTTCTCGAAGCCGAAACCTTTGGAGGTCTGACGTTCAGCATATAGCTTGATCAGATCATCAGCGATATCCTGTACAGATGAACGGACTTTATTTTTAACCCGTGTCCACTCGTTGCCGCCCAGCTTGTAGATCTTAGGCTCTTTCTCTTCTGACCCGACATATTTCTGGATCAGATCGATCTGTTCGATCGGTACCGACAGTTTATCCCCACCCGCATAGAGAATATGCATATAGTCCTTATGAATGCCGCCGACCTCAAGTGTACCGATGCCTAGATATTTACCAATCCCGTGGTTCTGATGGACAACATAATCGCCCACTTTCAGCTCACTATACGATTTAATCCGTTCTGCATTGTCCACATTACGGCTTGGTTTGCGCGCCTTGCGCTGCTTTTGGGAGAACATCTCACCTTCGGTTACGACGGCTAAATGAATGGACGGCAGTTCGAATCCGGTCTGCAGGTTACCGATGAGCATTTCCGGTTCCGGTATATCGTAGTCCATGAGGACGCGCCGCATACGATCGAGTCTTTCTTCACCGCTCGCCAGCATAAGCACATGAACTCCGGCTTTCTGCCAGCGCTCCATCTCGGCCTTAAGTACATTCATCTGTCCGTGGAAATCCTGCATGCCCCGACTGATAAAATTCAGAATGTTTTGAGGCTGTGTATGTGGAACCTGACGCAAGAAGATCGACATAAACAGCGTCTGGAATGGACGTTCATATAACAGCTCATCCCCATCTGCTGACAAATGAAGATCAGGCAGCGTCTTTCCGTTTTGCATCAAATGCAGGTTCCACTCCGATTCATCCCGGTCGAGCTGCTTGGACGTTTCAGCCAGTCGTGCAGGTTCGTCCAGAACAAGAAGGGTGTCCTCTGGCATGTAATCGTAGATAGTCTTATGCTCTGGATAGAGAGGTGATATATATTTATACATTTCAGAGAAATACACATGTTCCCGCAGCAGCTCAATCTCCCGGTGAATTTCTTCACGGAGACGCAGCTTGGCTTGTCGGTCAGTCATTTTCTCCAGCTGTTTTTCCAGCATAACGACAGCTTCATCCGCAGCCTTCTCCATACGTTCGCGGTCAGCAATCAATTCCTTGCACGGCAATACCGTAACTTCATCGATTCGTTCAATGGAGCGCTGATCCGCTGGGTCGAAAGTTCGTATGGAGTCGATTTCATCGTCAAACAATTCCACCCGATAGGCAATGGACGAGGTAACTGGATAAAAGTCGATAATTCCTCCACGCACGCTCATCTCGCCGCGGGATTCAACCCGTTCCACGCGCTCATAACCAAGCTTCACCATCTCCAGAAGGAACGAATCCAGATCGAGTGTATTCCCTTGTTTGATGGTAATCTGAGCATTCGCCATCACTTCCGGAAGAGGGACATAACGCCGCACGCCGGAAAATGGAATAACAACAACGCCCCTAAAACCTTGGGCGCAGCGAACTAACACATCAATACGCTGACCCAGTGTTTCCGGACTGGAAACAGCGGCTTCAGCGGCAACAAGTTCATTCGCAGGATAGAGCAGCACCTGATCTGGTGAAAGCGCTTCCTGTAAATCTTCTGCGATTTTTTGTGCGGAAAACATATTGTGTGTAACGACGAGCAGTGGTCGGTTCATCTCTTGGTGCAGAGCTGCCAGCATGATCTGGCGCGCTGATCCGGACAATCCTGAAACCAGCTGCTCTTTCATACCGGACGTAATACCGGCAGTAATGGATCCAAAATCAGGATCTTTGGAAAAAGCCTGTATAAGTGCTTGTAACAAAAGGGGCACCTCTCTTATAACTTACTTGATTAGTTCACGTCTAAGCGCAGCATTAGCATTCTAAATTGTTTTAAATTGGATACAAATTCCTTTTTGTCCTGTTTCATCATATCGGATTACTCGCTTCATTGCCACATTAGGTTGATCCGATTACCCTAAATTCCATGATGATCATTTTCATTCCAAATTGAAAAGAAGCCTCAGCAGGCTGCCAAGGCTATAAAGGTGGAGCGGTATTCCGCAACCTCCATCATCGGTTATCCAACTTCGCTGCGAACCAGGCTTATTATTGAAGCGGGCTCGCAAGCAGGCTGAGCTCAGGATTGAGTTCAAGCGCTTCCTTGCAATAATCGCATGTAATCCGGACGGTAATATCGCCACCGGAATTATACGCTATTATATCCCTCCGCTCGTCGGGGGTCAAGAAATGAAAACCCAACTGCGCTTCTGATATTTGGGCAGAATCGATTCGTCCAATAAAGGTACGGCAATGCCTGCATACATAATTCACTGACATGTTTATGCCTCCTGAACATGGTTTATACGTCCAGTATGCCCATTATGACTGAATTGAACCCGGTTTTGATCATTTTTCCCAGGATGTCTTCTAAAGGTACTACCCGTTAAACTTAGCCATTGTCTGCTCAAACGTATGATTCAGGCTATGCTCCAGAGCATCACAGGTTTGCTCAATGGTATGATCGAGTGCTTCCTTCTCTTTCTTCATAAACGTCGACAGTACATAGTCCACAATGGCATGTCCAGGTTCCGGGCGGGAAATGCCCATACGTACACGGTTAAATTGCTGTGTACCCGTATGCTGAATAATGGATTTGATTCCATTATGGCCGCCAGCACTTCCTTGATAGCGCAGTCTGACTTTGCCAATTTCCGTGTCCATGTCATCATAAACAACAATCAGATCTTCCAGACTAACTTTGTAAAAGTCCATATATGCTCGTACCGATTCGCCGGACAGATTCATGAATGTCATTGGTTTGATCAACACGGTTTTTACACCGCTAATATCTCCTTCTCCAATTAACGCTTTACATTTGCTCTGAGTAATGGAAATCCCATGTCGACTGGCCAATTGGTCCAGTGCCATGAAACCAATATTATGTCGTGTTTTGGCATAGTTTGAGCCCGGGTTTCCCAGGCCTACAATCCACTTCATCCTATTCCCTCCTTCGGATCACCATGAGGTGAGGCATAGACTTCGAATGTTATATTTCATATAATATCAAGAAAGTGAACTTCCTATTTACTGTAATTTTCACGATTATTATCTCATTAACCCAGGAAGGTGAGCGGGTTTTGCGCGAAGATAACGGACAACTGACTCAACATAGTGATTTTATCTATCATCTCGAATACCATGTACCCGTACAGGTATATGACCGCGACACCCATATTGAGATCGGATTAATTACACGTTTCGATAATCAATTTGTCGAAATTGCCGACACTCTTTTTCATCGGCGGCGTTTCCGCTTCATTTCACGGCCGGGATATTAACATGCATCCGGCTTCTCCATGATCGTTATAATGGCACGCCGACAGGGGTTACATTTTCCGCTCAACCGGAAAACGTAACCCCTCTACTACTTTGTGCAGACATCCTTATTCAATTTCAAACAGCTTGCTGATTGACAATTCCTCATGAACCCGGATAATGGCTTCCCCGAGCAAAGGTGCTACAGACAACACTTTAAGTTTGCTTGTCGGATTGGCATGCGTGATTGGAATCGTATCCGTCACGATAACTTCCTTCAGCGGGGCATTCTCCAAACGTTCCATCGCTGGTCCGGACAATACCGGGTGAGTACAGCATGCGTATACTTCCTTCACGCCGCCTTCCATCAGTGCATTTGCACCCAGTACAATGGTTCCCGCTGTATCGATGATATCATCGATCAGGATTGCCGTTTTGCCTTCAATGTTACCGATAATGTTCATCACTTCACTTACATTCGGCTCCGGACGACGTTTGTCAATGATCGCCAGAGGTGCATTCAGGAAATCAGCCAATTTCCGTGCACGAACTACACCGCCGTGGTCAGGCGATACAACAACCGGATTTTCGATCTGTTTAGACCGGAAATATTGAGCCAGAATAGGCACACCAAGCAGGTGATCCACTGGAATATCAAAAAAGCCCTGGATTTGCATCGCATGCAAGTCCATCGCGATAACGCGGGTTGCCCCTGCTTTTTCGATCAGATTCGCTACCAGTTTTGCCGTAATTGGGTCACGCGAACGTGCCTTGCGGTCTTGTCTTGCATAACCGTAATACGGAATTACAACGTTAATTGTCTTGGCTGATGCCCGTTTCAGTGCATCAATCATGACGAGCATCTCCATCAGGTTGTCATTAACCGGCAAGCAAGTGGACTGTACAATATATACGTGACAGCCCCGAACGCTCTCGGAGAGTTTCACTTGAATCTCACCATCGCTGAAGCTGGTTGTGTGAGATTCGCCCATAGGAATTCCGATATAATCAGCAATTTGATGGGCAAGCTTGGGGTTAGAATTGCAAGTAAATATTTTTAATTTCGAATCAAAATAAGTCATAAAATAAAAACCCTCCGTGCTGGTTCATTGGAATCTATAAGCGTCTGCGACATGTCGGCACCTCCCGAAGTTCGGGAGGCAATCAGAATATCAATACCCCTTATTCGGGTTTGGCATTTTGTTTCTTGGCTTTGGCACGTCCGCGAATTTTCTCCGCGTAACCAGGTTTGTTCTCCTGGCGAGGACGAGCAATAGCCAGATCATTCTCCGGAACGGAATGTGTGACGGTTGAGCCGGCAACCACATAAGCGCCTTTTCCTACCGTGATGGGTGCAATCAGATTGACATTGCTGCCTACGAACGCATCATCTTCAATTGTCGTTACAGCTTTATTATATCCATCGTAATTAACCGTTATTGCCCCGCAACCAACATTTACGTTCTTACCTACTTTAGCATCCCCAATATAACTGAGATGTGATACTTTGGATCCTTCATCAATTGTAGCATTTTTCACTTCGACAAAGTCACCAATTTTTACTTTTCGGCCCAGCTTGGTACCAGGACGCAGGTAAGCAAATGGTCCTACCGTTGTCTCTTCGCCAACTTCAGCTTGGGACAACACGGAATGTTTAATCGTTACCCCGTTCTGAATAACACTGTCTTCAATATCGGCCTGAGGACCAATATGGCAGGCTTCGCCAATGGAAGTTGTCCCTTTCAGAATGGTTCCCGGGTACAATACCGTGTCTGATCCAATCGTAACATCCGCTCCGATATATGTCGATGAGGGATCAATGATCGTAACACCGTTCAACATATGTTTTACAGCCAAACGTTCACGCATATATGCTTCTGCTTGGGAAAGGGCAAGTCGATCGTTAACCCCAATGGATTCCGCGATATCATCTGACATGTAAGCTTCAACCACTTCACCATCGTTACGGAAAATCCCAACAACATCAGTCAGGTAATACTCTCCTTGGGCGTTCTGATTTGTCACTTTCTCCAGTGCAGCAAACAATTTGGCATTGTCGAAGCAGTATGTCCCTGTGTTAATTTCATTTACAGCGTCTTCCTGCTCGGTGCAGTCCTTCTGCTCCACAATGCGTTGTACAGAACCGTCTTCTCCGCGAATGACGCGGCCGTAGCCTTTTGGATTGTCCAATTGAGCCGTTAGCACGGTTGCAGCAGCTCCGCGACTCTCATGAAGCTTCATCAGACCTTCCAGAGTTTCACTGGTCACTAGTGGTGTGTCTCCACAGACAACGATGGTAGAGCCTTCTTCGCTTCCAAGCAAGGACTTAACCTGCTTCACTGCGTGACCGGTCCCCAATTGTTCAGCCTGAAGTGCGTACTCTGCTTTGGAACCCAAAAATGACTGCACCGCTTCGGCACCATGGCCAACCACGACTACACTACGCTCAACGCCTGCGCGTAGAGCTGCATCCAGCACATGACCTACCATAGGTTTACCGCATACGGGATGCAGTACTTTGTACAATTTAGATTTCATTCGTTTGCCTTGCCCTGCCGCAAGTACAATTGCCATTCGTTTCAAATTTAACGACCTCCTGTTCTGAAAACCCCATCCGGGAGACCCACCTTAATGGATCATCCCTGACAAGTATCCTTCAGCCGGCCTGAAGCCGGTCTTGTTCATCGCCTGCTGTCTCTGTTATCACACGTAACAACGCGGACACGAGCATTCGTGACCTATATGTATACGCCGTGTACCTGCGAGCCTTTACCGAATCCCAATGACTCTTAAGATGCCGCCCTGTCACCAAGCGCACGCTGCGCTATTGTTTTCTTCAACATTTTCCAGCAATGAAGCTGCCAATGTTCCTGTTTGAATAAACTCAATACTGAATATATCTTATTCCGGTCAAAAAGAAAAGAGAGCCATAAGACATGGCTCTCTTTTCCTTCGAACCCCAATAATGTTCTCAGGCACCTTCTTCAATGACTTCTTCCTCAGTTGCAGCGCGGTCATACTCAGTCAAAACAGCAGCCTGAATCTTCTCACGAGTACCGGAAGAGATCGGGTGGGCGATATCACGGAATTCTCCGTCAGGAGTCCGCTTGCTCGGCATAGCAACAAACATTCCGTTGTTCCCATCAATGACGCGAATGTCATGAACGACGAATTCGTTATCGATGGTAATGGATGCGATAGCCTTCATTCTCCCTTCCGAGTTAACACGGCGGAGTCTGACATCCGTAATTTGCATGTGTGTGTTCACCACCTTTTTCCATCAGAACTTGGTGTATAATTCCACACAGCCTATACGAACTCCTTCTTTTTATAACCACAAAAATGTCCTAATTTCAGGAATTTTTTTATTTAATACACAATTCGACAACGTTAGTGCCGGGTCGATGGAATAGAACCTTTCCCGACATGTCATTCGTCATCTTTCTACAGGTCAAAATAGTTACCAGGCTTCACCGAAATGTGTCTGCTTTTCGCATCCACAGCAGTCAGCTGCGCCAGGGATACGTAATCGGTCAGCAAACGCTCTTCCGAATCAACTGAACCAGATTCTACCAGTACCCCTACACCTGCTACCGTTGCATTAAACTCGGCGAGCAAATCAATCATGCCCTGTACCGTTCCTCCGGCCTTCATGAAATCATCCACAATCAGTACCCTCGAATGCTCACGCATCGCCCTGCGGGATAGGGACATGGTATGGAGACTTTTATGGGACCCCGACACATAATTGATACTTACGGCCGATCCTTCCGTAGCCTGATGGTCCCTGCGCACGAGCACTACAGGCAGGTTAAGCTGGGCTCCAGTCGCATATGCCAGAGGGATGCCCTTCGTTTCTACCGTCATGACTACATCGATATCCATATTGCCAAAAGCAGTCGCAAATATTTTGCCTGCTTCATTCATCAATGCAGGCTGTCCAAGCAAATCAGACATATAGAGGTACCCACCAGGCAAAATACGGTCAGGCTGCTCCAGCTGGTTGCTTAGTCGTTCGGCAAAAGCCAGAGCATGTTCTCTGGACACCTTCGGAATCCATTTGACTCCCCCGGCAGCCCCTGCCAGTGTCTGCAGTTCTCCCGACCCACCTTCTTCGAACACTTCCTTGATAATCGCCAAATCTTCACTGATTGACGACTTCGCGGCACCATAACGTTCGGCAAAAGTGGTTAGCGGAATCACCGTATGCGGTCTTGACAATAAATACTGCGTCATTTCAACCAGCCTAGCGCTTCGTTTTAATTTCTTCACAGAGATCCATCCTCACGATCACGGAAAACATCCAAATCCGAATAATTATTTAAAAATATACCACCTTTATACGTGTTTGTACATTATAAAAGCGAAATCTAAGTCAGCATGCGTACTGCATACACTTCTTTGCAGAAGCCGCGCAGTCCATTATAGATACGTGCAACCTTTGCTTCCTTGGAGACCAGCCCGAATACCGTTGGGCCACTACCCGACATGAGCACCCCATCTGCACCCAGCTTCATCATGGCATCCTTCAGATGCTGAACTTCCGGATACAGCTTAAGCGTAACATCCTCAAGCACATTACCCATCTGTCCGCACACTTCGGCAAAGGAATGGTTACGAATGGCCTGCTCCATTTTGGCCGCACTTGGATGCCGCACAATCTTGTCACTTCGGAATCTTCCGTACACATCCGCTGTTGAGACATTGATTGGAGGCTTGGCCAAGATAACCCAACATTGCGGTGGGTTAGGCATTGGGGTCAGCTTCTCTCCACGTCCTGTAGCGAGTGCTGTACCCCCAGTGATGCAAAAAGGCACATCCGAACCCAGTTCTGCTCCGAGTTCCTGAAGCTCATGGTCCGGGATATTTAGACGCCAGAGGCGGTTCAAGCCACGCAGTGTAGCTGCAGCATCACTGCTGCCACCTGCCAGACCGGCAGCCACCGGAATCTTCTTGTCGAGATGAATGTGCACTCCAGTACGAACATCGTAACGCTCTTTGATTAATCTGGCAGCCTGAAATGCCAAATTCTTCTCATCAAGCGGAATATACCCGGCCTGACTGGAGATAAATATCGTATCGCGAGGCAGCTCTGACATTTCCAGCCGATCTGCCAAATCGACCATGGTCATGATCATCTCGACCTCATGGAAGCCGTCGCTTCTTTTATGTAAAACGTCCAGCATCAAATTAATTTTAGCAGGCGCTTTTTCGTAAATTTTCAAGGCTTTCACCCGTCCTCACCTTTTCCCTAAGACAACTTAACATATTATATCAAAATGGGGCTGTCAAGTCATTTCTATTCCGAATTCATGGGGAAAAAGCGAGGTCAACCTTGTGGAAGGCCCCGCTCTCCAAACCGTCTAAAACGAATTACGATTTGCGTGCTGCCTCTTCAGCAAGCTGAATGGCACGCTTCACCATATTGCCCGCATCCTTGGCTTTGATGCCACCCCAGCCTTCCTGCTGCACGGTATCATAAAAACCCAGGTCTTTTGCCAGCTCATTCTTGAGCTCATCTGACATCACACTTCTTCTTCTGCGGCTCATGAAACCATCCTCCTTGAAGTAGCAGTTCTGATAAGTCCATTCAACCAGGATTTCTTCCTGACAGCGTCAGAACCACCTTTTCCGATAAACTGGTTCAGCATATCAGTAGTGGCCTGTTCAAGTAGTATGCCGTTTCTGGTTAAACCTCATTCCTGCACATGCCTGCCTGGACGGTATTTCTAAACAAATAAAAAAGCAATCCGCCGCGAGGGGCGAACTGCCTGTAAAACGATGCTTACGTCTCCATGTAGGAGTTAGGCGTCTGGCTGCCTGGGTCAAATACCATGACTTCCACCGACTCCGTAAGTATATCTGCATAACTGTAAGATACTCGCTTGAAGGTTTCTTGCTCCTCATCAAGCTTGACGATAAAAACAGAAGGGTACGTTTCTTCCAATACACCCGTGCGCTCGATGGTCTTACGGCGGCCACCATTAGCCCGCAACATAATTTTTTGACCTATATGAGCGTCGAGATTGCGTTTGATATCCAACAGCGTATTTTTAGCCATTGTCGACGACCACCTCTTTTCTTGTCCATTATACCTGAATTTACAGTCAATGTCAAATCAAAACTAAATATTATATCAGCATGGAAAAGTTGCTGTCAATGAATTTTTTTGCAAATGAAAAAAGCCCCAATTCGGGACTTTAAATGACCTGCATTAGACAGCTGACGGGTTCACTTTTAGCGTAGATAAATCATTCAAACCAGGCAGACCAACGCGATAGCTGCCGCGTGTTTCGACACCACCGACACCCTGGCTGCCACTTATGGTGTTATGCAAAATATCATTCATATTCACCGTTTCCCTAACGGAAGTAAAGGCTGCCTTGGCTGCCACATATACCGGATCAAGAGCATGAATCAGAATTCGGCCTGGTGAACTGGCAAAGTTCGCACCTGCCCGCAGTAGTGCCTCAAAATGGGACTGACATGCTCCTGCAACTATCGTAAGCGCATCCAGATGACGTTCATATTGTCTTGCAACCTGGATCGCTGCTACAAAATTTTGTGAATTTTTGTAACTCCCGAGACTGTATAAGTCGTAAGGCTGACGGGTCTTCAGCACTCCATCATGGCCCGTAATGACTACAATGTCAGGCTGCACTTTGGGAAGAAGACGATACAGGGCATCGGCCATGGCTGACTCATGGACATATTGACCCTCTGCTGGAACACGAAGCTGCTCATAGAGACTCATGCTTTTTTTCAGGTAATTTGGATCTCCATCCAAATGAAGTACCTTGCCTGGCATTTCAAAGTAAGCCGGCTCCCGCTGTGCAGACCAGTCCTGTGCTAGGCCTTCACGGTTACGTTCTGCCTGTTCAATCCGGTTCTGCTGCAGCCTGGAGAGTGTCTGATGCGCTTTTACATGTGCCTGCCTGGTCTTGGCACTCTGCGGTTCATAAGGAACCTGTATCAAATCGTCCACGGGGGAGTCGGCAAGCAGCCGGAATTCGGTCCCTTTAATGACCGCGCTATCCAACTGGAGGCCTTCCACCCGAAAAGTCACGTCTCCACCGTATGACTTACGAACGACCAAGTCTCCGATATTCATCAACATAATCACCTCTACCCCATCGTATGGGCAAGGACCCGGTTTGGTTCATCCGAATTTACAGACCGGCACGAACTCCTGCGTCCCACATTACAGTGCTTAGGGTCGCATATTCCTGCAAACTAAGTGTCTCACCCCGTCTGGACGGCTGAATGCCAGCCTGCTCCAGCAACTGGTCGGCCTGCTCCCGATTTTCCTTCGTGAAGAAGCGGGCTTTCAGATTGTTCGAGATGGTTTTTCTCCGTTGGGCGAATGAGGCTTGTACCACTTCGAAAAAATGCGCTTCACTCGGTACTTCGACAGGGGGCTGTTCACGAACCTTGAGCTTGATGACGGCTGATTCTACATTCGGTTGCGGAATGAATACGGTTGGCGGCACAATGCAGACCAATTCAGGCACACTGTAGTATTGGACTGCAATGCTCAGACTTCCGTAGTCCTTCGAGCCCGGTGCAGCTGCCATTCGTTCTGCTACTTCCTTCTGGATCATGACGACAATGCTGTCTACCGGCAGTTTTTCTTCCAGCAGTTTCATCATAATAGGAGTCGTTACATAATACGGCAGATTGGCTACAACACTCACCTTATTTACACTAGCAAAGTCTGTACGGAAAAGCCCCGCCAAGTCCAGCTTCAGCACATCACCATGCTGTACCCGAACGTTAGGATATGGTTCCATGACTTCACCAAGGATAGGCAGTAGACGTTGATCGATTTCCACAGCTGTTACAGGGCCGGCTACCCGGGCCAGTCTCTCCGTAAGTGCCCCGATCCCCGGACCGATTTCGAGTGCACCCTTGGACTCGTCCAGATCGGCAGCATTTACAATTTTATTCAATATATTCTGATCAATCAGAAAGTTCTGACCCAAACTTTTTTTAAATGAGAATCCGTGCCTTTGAATAATTTCTTTCGTTCGCTTAGGTGTTGCAATTTCTAAAGTCTCATCCATGCCTTTCATACGCTCACAATCCTTCACGTTCAATTTGCGATAATGCTGCAGAGAACTCTTCCCGGCTGATCTGGAATACGCCCAGCCGCTTGTGGAACTGCTTTCCGTTACAATAACCTATGCCCAGCAGATTCCCCATCTCCATACGCCTTGCGGCTGCCTGCGGGTGCACAATCAGTCCTGCTGCAATCAAGTCCTCCCAATCAATCAGGCTCGGTACACCCTCATACGAGGTATGCACACGCGCCAGCGCATGACGAATTGCCTCAGGTGAGGCATTCTCAACCCCGATATCCCCTTTGCGCGTTGCATCTGCTTCGGGAATAAAAGCATGCTTGCAGCCTGGGACCTTGTTTGCAATAATTTTGCGAATCCGCTCACCCGCATGATCCGGGTCCGTAAGAACAATCACACCCCGTCTCTCCTGCGCAAGTGCAATTCGCTTCAGAATTCGCTGGTTGATGGCAGATCCACCCGTTTCTATTGTGTCAGCCTCAACAGCCCGCCGGATGGCGACGGTATCGTCGCGTCCTTCTACGACAATGACTTCTTTTATCATGTTCCATTTCTTCCTTTCTAACGCAAAAAGAAGAGGAATATCCTCTTCTCTGCCAAACGGCGGTGAGCCTGTTCAGACTCCACCGCCGCATATTCCGCATGATTCATTCATGCTTATATTTTATAGCATTCCCATTTCAAAGTAAAACGATTTTAGTTCGCTTCCGGCTTAACCGGACCGATGACATATACCGTCTTGCCTTTCTTACGTCCGAAGTTCAGGGCATGCTTCACACTGTCATAATACACATCGATTTTGTTGCCTTTAATGGCGCCGCCAGTATCTTCCGCACGACGGAAGCCGAGGCCCTCAATGTACACCCACCAGCCGATCGGAATCACTTTGGGATCAACCGCAATGGTCCGTCCTTCAGTTACCCGGGTACCGGAAGCTGTTTTTGTGCCAATGCCAGGTTCCTCAGAAGAGTAAGCGGTCATCGATACATTTTTAAGTACTTTGGAATATTTAAAAGAAGTGCCTGAGACGGTAATGACTTTGCTGCCTGATGCAGCGGTTTTCTTCGAGTTCGTTGTCGTTTCTTTCTTTGCTGTGGATGTTTGGGCCGATACCGTCTGAATCACCGGCTCCTTCACAACAGGTTTCGCTTTGGTTCCAACAGCAATTACTTTATCGACACGATTGGTCGATACCGATTTGCCCACCATTTTTTTGGAGACTAGCTCTCCATCCTGAAACACCTTTTCGATATGTTGTACAAGTGTACCTTCTTTACCGTTTACGATGACACGATTGTCACCTTTGTACAAGCTAGGATCAGCCGTTTTGACTACTTTGTACGCAATCGGCTGTTCCACTTCCACTGTACGCTTTGTTACACGCACTACGCGAATTTTCATATCTGCCTTGATTGGTGTTGCGAGCGCTGGATAAACCTTATCCTCACTGGCAACCTCAATTCCAGATTTCTGAATTGCATCTTCTACCGATGAATCGGTTGTATACAGAGTCTTGGTGTTTCCGTCTGCCGTAATATTGACTGGAACGGCCCGCTCAATAACAATGCGGTCTCCATCTGCGATTGCCCCGTTCAAAGGCATGGATACCTCATCATGAGGGCTGACTGTGATTGATTGCTCCTCCAGCATTTCTTGAAGCATTCCTGTACGAGTCTCTACCGCTTGAGCTTTGCCATCGATAACCAGCGAAATTTGTTTCCCGGCTTGACCGTAAACGACTAACAAGATCATGATTGTAAGCGCGATTGAGAAAATAGCGATCAGTGCCATTTGACGCAAGTTCTCATGCTTCCACCGCAACGCGTAAGACTTACTGGATGATCGTGACTCATGGGTCTCTTCTGGTTGGAATGTGCCCACTTCTCCGTCCTCCTTCATAGCCTCGCCGTCTAAAGTTAATGCATGATGTCTTTGACGCGACTATACCAAATTTTCTACAAAACAGGTCCATATCCCATTGACCGGTTCTGCATCATGAACCACTCTTCGCAACATGATGTCACCACCTGAATACTTACCGTATGATGACCGTATTTCTTTTATTCAAAAACAAAAAAGCCAAAGAAAGAGTCTAAGAGGAACTCTTTCGTGGCTTTCCGAATGATTTTGAATATCGGAAATTCATGCACGAGGTTGCCTCTCTTTTTCCGCTTGCGAGGTTAGCTGTCGGGTTCGGGCGAAAGAGAGCCGCCCTATCTCCGGTCACCCGCTCATGGCGGATGCCCTTGAATTCACCCCGAGACCCAAAGAAGAAATCAAATAGTGCTTCGCAAAGGCATTCGCTGCTTTTGGGTCAGCGAATGATGCGCATCAGCTGCTTTCACTGATGTTTAAGCCCTATTGGTTCCCCCGCTCTCCGTTAACGGAGACTCAGCGAGATCGGTTCATGAAAAGTATTGTTGTGTCATCGGAAAGTGTCCCTTTGTTCATCCCCCGAACATCTGTCCAATTTTCCGCACAACAATTCACTGAAAAGATGATATCCTGTTTCGATGCATGTTGTAAAGCGTTGTTCAAGTACGTTTTTCTAAATATTTGGTTAAAATATTGTAATATTCTTCATTTATTTGGATCAAAAAGCAAATTCGCTCCGTCTACCTCTCTTTTTCACCGCATTTGCTTCGTTTTTTAACGAATCCCAAATCGTTCCATGGCATTTTTGGTCGTTATTGCAGCAATTTCCTCTACCGGAATGCCTTTAATTTCCGCAGCTGCCTCTGCAACCAGACGTACATGCGCTGTTTCATTTCGTTTTCCACGATAAGGATGTGGTGTCAGATATGGGGAGTCTGTTTCGATGAAAAATCGGTCCATTGGCACCTTCGCCAGTACCTCTTTTGGCTGCTTGGCGTTTTTGAACGTGATTGGTCCCCCGAAGGATAGATGGAACCCTAGATCCAGACAGAGTTTTGCCGTTTCCCAGCTTCCAGAGAACGAGTGCATCACACCCCCGACTTCTCCAGCTTTTTCCTCGCGCAAAATTTTGACAATATCCTCATGAGCGTCGCGATTATGAATGACAATCGGCATGTTAAGTTCACGAGCTAGTCCGATCTGTTGTCTCAGGACACGATGCTGAACATCCTTGGGAGAAGTGTCCCAATAATAATCCAGACCAATCTCGCCTATGGCAACAACCTTTTCATGTTTGCACAGAGACGCAATCCACTCGAGATCACCCTCCTGCATCGTAATCGCATCCTGAGGATGCCAGCCTACAGCAGCATAAATAAAATCATACGTTTCGGCAAGTTTCATCGTGGATGGAATGGTCTCCCGATTGAAACCGACATTGATCATGCAGCCAACCCCGGCGTCTACAGCGCGCTGAATCATCTCCTCGCGGTCCTCGTCGAATTGCGGTGCATCCAAGTGTGTATGAGTGTCGAATAACATCATGTGTATTTCTCCCTTCCTGTCGAATAACTGTTTTCTATCCCAATCAAAATCATATAAAAATCACAGATTTTATCATCACATTTGATTTTCCAGAGTACAAGATGTGGAATTAGCAGATTTAATTTCTACTATATATAGGCGCCCTCGTGATCTCAACTTCTTCAAAAAAAGTGTGGATTACAAAATTATGTCGATCTACATATACTCTCCATTAAAGCAGATTACTGTATCATGGTAATATCTCGAATTAGAAACTCTTTCTTTCATAGCTAATTTGTAAAAAATTTGCTCTTGATTGCACATTTCATGATCATGAAAAGTAGGGGCGAATATGAGATGGCAGCTCGTGAATGATGGCGTCCACCTTGTTTTGCGGATAGTACAGATGGTGCTTACCACGATGTATTCCGCTGATCGAACGAACGATGTCCGAAACCTCGGACAATTCATGCAGCTTGTCCTGTCTATCCAGCAGCAGAATCTGTTTATCTGTCGATTCATCCGGACGAAAAACATCATACGGAAGATCCGTCGGAAAATCAATTTCCAGATCATATTCGGGGTTAAGACCCGCTCTGGCAAAGGCAACCCGAATTTCTTCAATCGTTTCCACATCGATCTGTTCAACCTCTACATACTTATACAACCTGCGATCGATAAAACGTTCGCATAACTCGCTCAGAACAGAATCGTTCTCTTTGCGCCACTGCATGAATGCTGTCTGTACCAACGCCTCATCCAATTGCAAATATTCATCAACAGAGAGCACACCATCAAACAGCTGCGGTAACGGCTCCAGCATGAAACGGAAATGGAATCCCTGCTTCACCAGCTCTTTCGCACGCTTAAATATTTGTCTCAGGATAATTTCGGAGCTTCGGGTCACCGGATGGAAGTAAATCTGCCAGTACATCTGGTAACGTGACATCAAATAGTCTTCCACCGCATGCATTCCCGATTCCTTGACTACAATTCTGCCGTGATATGGACGAAGCATTCGCAGGATGCGGTCAAGGTCGATCGTTCCGTAGTTTACACCTGTAAAGTAAGCATCCCGAAGCAAATAGTCCATCCGGTCTGCATCAAGCGGGCTAGTGACCAAATTTACAACGATCGGCTTTTCATATGTTTTTTGAATAACAGATGCCACCTTCTCTGGGAAATCGGGAGCATACCGTCTCAGGATCGCCCCCACTTCGGTATCCCCAAGGATAATTCGGCAGGTCCAGTCTTCATGATGCATGTCGAAGGCTTCCTCAATGGAGTGAGAGAACGGCCCGTGACCCAGGTCATGCAATAATGCAGCGCAGAGAGCAACCACTTTTTCTTCTTTAGGCCAATCGGAGTACTGACTTCTTTCAAATTGAGAGATAATTTTGCGTGTTATTTCGTAAACGCCCAATGAGTGTGAGAATCGGCTGTGTTCAGCACCGTGAAAAGTCAGATAGGATGTTCCCAACTGACGGATACGCCGCAAGCGCTGAAACTCTGGTGTATTAATTAACTGCCATATAATCGGATCTTGCACATGAATATAATTATGTACCGGATCTTTAAACACTTTCTCTTCCGTTAAACGCTGTTCCATGTCGCTTCGCTCCTTTGTATTTGAATTGCGTTTGTCGCATTTGGCCTTATCTAGCCCAATTATTCGACATATAATGACGAATTTTGTCGAATAAAGCACTTTTAATGTTTTCCAAATCGACAAAGCTGCCATTGATGTTTAAATATGAAAAATTGCTCCTAACCCCTTGCCACCCTTAATCTTATCAAAAACCGCCTTAATTTTAAGCTAATTTTAAGGTTGACTGTTTTGGGAATCGTTGGTATGATGAGTATCATAAAACATAAAATAATGTCGAATAATGACAATGATAAGTAGCTGAGAGGAGCACTGATTATAATGATGAAATCAACAGGTATTGTTAGAAAAGTAGACGAACTGGGACGGGTAGTTATTCCAATCGAATTGCGCCGTACACTGGGTATCGGTGAAAAAGATGCTCTGGAAATCTATGTTGACGGTGAACGCATCATGTTGAAAAAATACGAGCCAGCTTGTATCTTCTGTGGGAACGCTGAGAACGTAACATACTTCAAAGGTAAAATTGTATGTAACGAATGTATTTCCGAAATCCCTGCACCTGTGACAAAATAAAAAGTTTCAGGTATAATGGACTTATTGAATTGTTAATTCTAACCTTTTTATATTCCTTACTTGCCTTCCCGGTGTGAACCCCACCGTTGGAAGGTCTTTTTTTTGTTCTCCCAATCGGGCCAACCATGATGCAGTTCATGCCATGACTAGGAAAGCGGTGAAAAATGGAAAACATTTTTTTGCACCGCCTCGGACTTTTAATATTTCGCTAATGTTTCCAATAAGAAACTTTTCAGGTTATGTTCCCCTATTAATCTGTATGTTTGATTCACCCAAAGGATTAGATTAGCGCGTTATATACATCACGTTTTGTTAATCCTCGGTCTGCTGCTGTTTTTTTCATCGCATCTTTGCGATTAAGTCCTTCGCCTTCATAATGGCTGACGTGGTCTTCCAAAGACAACTGCTGCCACCAGGCTTCACGCTCTGCCTTACGCTCCTCTTCCTTAATGCCTTCCACAAGCAGACAGTACTCTCCAAGTGGCGGATGTTCCTCCAGCCAGTCTATGCATTCGCGAACCGTGCCACGTGCAAATTCCTCATGTCGCTTAGTCAGCTCACGAGCCAGCACAATCGAACGATCCCCAAGAATCTCTTCCAGATTGACCAACGTTTTACGAATACGATGCGGAGACTCATAAAACAACAAGGTCCCGTTAGATTCGTCAAAAGCCTCCAACACTTTTCGCATATCCTTTTTCTCGCGCGGCAAAAAGCCGCCGAATGTGAAGCGTTCCGTCGGTAATCCCGATACAATCAGAGCAGACAATGCTGCATTGGGACCTGGAATGGGAATGACATGAATTCCTGCTTCAATGGCTAGTTGTACCAGATCAGAACCCGGGTCTGAAATGGCTGGTAAACCAGCATCACTGACCAGTGCCAAATTTTTTCCTTCTATTATATAGCGTATCAGTTCAGGGCCACTTGCCGCCTTATTATGTTCATGATAACTAAATAACATGGAAGGGGTAATCTCAAAATGGGTGAGCAGCTTCCGAGTTTGCCTGGTATCTTCTGCCGCAATAATATCACAACTCTGCAGTGTCTTAATTGCTCGAAATGTCATATCATCTAGATTCCCGATGGGTGTTCCAACCAAATATAACTTACCCATGCCATCATGAACTTCAGCATAACTTTTTTGTACGTGCAGTGTCATTTACACTCCTCCTTCCGTAGTACGCGTTGTATGTTGTGAGCCGTAGTAAATATCCATAATTTCATCACAGTAGGTTCCTTCTTCATTGTAGACAATGAGGGGCGGAAGCATCCGCACTTCCGGTTTGCCATCCTTCAGCGCTTCAATTAATACCATATTGGCTTCGAGGTGAGCACGTGGATGTACCATTCGGATCCGCTTTGGCTCAAGCTTGTACTCCCTCATAAGAGAGATAATTTCGCCGAGTCGTTGTGGGCGGTGAACCATGGATACTTTTCCTCCATTACGCACCAGACGATTGCAAGCCTGAATAACTTCCTCCAATGTACATCCCAACTCATGACGGGCCATGGCTTGGTGTGTATTCATCTTAAGGTCACTACCATTCAGCGGCATATACGGTGGATTCACGGTAATCGCATCATACACAGCATGCCCTGTTTCTTTCACAAGTTCCCGCAGGTCGCCTTCATGAATTGTGATCGATTGGTCCAGAGCATTCAGCTGTACGCTTCTCCGTGCCATATCAGCCAGTCGGGGCTGGATCTCAATTCCTTCCAGGTTAGCCTGCGTACGCGTTGTCAGCAGAATGGGAACAACCCCATTCCCCGTACATAAATCGAGCACACGACCACGTTTAGGAACAGAGGCAAACCGAGCAAGCAGTACGGCGTCCATGGAAAAACTGAATACTTCATCACTTTGAATGATTTTCAAATCATGAGAGAGCAGATCATCAATCCGTTCTGATTCATGCAATATTACTTCTTTAGCTTCATTGGCTGTCATATGATACGTTCATCCTCCGGTACTCTATATCTCATCTTAGCTTTAGTTTAGGTTTGTAACCTTGAAAAAAAACCGTAGGGGCTCTTCCCTACGGTCACTTCATTTATTCAAAAAAGACAGGCAGAACAGACAATCGCCTTCCGTCCGCAAATGCCCGTAATAGACATTGCAGATATGGAATCCTTCGTGATACAGCCGGGCCAGATTATCATATCCTTCACCTACCACATCTTCACCTGTAGCCGGACCTGCCGGTCTAGCGGCTGGAGCCAGTGCAGATGAGACAGGCAGATCTACCGGAGCCTCACGCTTGAGCAGTTTGCGCAGCTGCTCATTCTCAATCGTAAGCCGCTGATTATCTTCAAGCAGCTCTTTCACAATCATTTTTAACTCTCCTAAATCACTGTGCAACTGACCCAGTTGGGTTTCCATTTCATGAATGTGCGTAAACAGATTTTTCTTTTCCAAGTTTCCACCCCGAAGCAACCTTTATGGTTTACTTGATAACGACGTCATCCAGCGGAAGTTCTTTGACTTTACTGATGTCGAACAGTTGAACATGGACTGTGCGATTACCGGCATTGATGCCGACAACTTTCCCTTCACCCAAAGAGGTGACGACCAACTTGCCTACAGCCGGCAGTTCTTCTCTCACACTTTCATAGTTATCATGCTCAAATTTCAGACAGCACATGAGTCTTCCGCACAACCCTGAAATTTTCGTCGGATTCAGTGACAGGCTCTGATCTTTAGCCATCTTGATTGATACCGGCTCAAAGTCTCCCAGCCAGGAAGAACAGCATAATACACGGCCGCAAGGTCCAATTCCCCCAAGCATCTTGGCCTCATCCCGCACACCAATCTGCCGCAGCTCGATCCGTGTCCGAAAAATGCTTGCCAGATCCTTAACCAGCTCTCGGAAATCGACTCTTCCTTCAGCTGTAAAATAAAAAATGATCTTGTTGCGATCAAACGTAAATTCCACATCGACCAGCTTCATCTTGAGGCCATGGTCTTTGATTTTATTTAAACAAGTACCGAAAGCTTCTTTGGCTGCCCGTTTGTTCTCATCCACCACACGGGCATCTGTATCTCCCGCAACCCGAATGACTTTTTTGAGCGGCAGTACTACATCGGACTCGCTTACTTCCTTCTTGCCAACAACTACCTTGCCGTACTCTACCCCCCGCGCTGTCTCCACGATAACGCAGTTTTCTTTCTCAATGGGAAGGTCCAGGGGATCGAAGTAATAAATTTTGCCCGCTTTTTTGAAACGGACACCCACTACACTGTACAAAAAATTAACCCCCTTGTAAGCCAATCCCACTTCGTCTGAAGCCCTGTCTTCTTAGGGAACCCTCCGAAGTTATAACCGTTTGCATATGAATGGAACAAAAACTGCCCTCTCCCCAGCCTTATGCCAAACCGATCAAAAATTGCTCCAGACAAAGCTGGCCATTGACGTTGAAACGCAATTTTTTTCTGCATGCCGCGGCCAAATCCATATAGGACACCCACTGCTCCGTGCTGCGGGTATTTGCCAACTGAGACAGCATGTCCAACTGATCTATAAAAACGATATGTTCATGCCTACCGTGCTGGACATACAGCATATCCCTAAACCATAAATGGAATAGACTAAGCATAATATCCAGATGTTCTGAGAGTCCGGATTTAAAAAGCTTCTGCTGTGCAGAGATCAATGATGTGCTGCCTCTGCCCAGGGACTCCTTCCCTAATTGTAACATTACGTTTCTAATTTCTGCAAACCAATTCTGCTGGAGAATTTCTCTACATGATTCGAGTCCTGATGCCAGATGAACCGCAGAACGTGCCAGATTGGCCGGGTGTCCTTCCGCAATTAAAGCTTGCAGCATTTCTTCCGGATTCAGTGCACTGAAAGGAACGAGCTGTGAGCGCGAACGAATGGTCGGAAGCATGGCCTGACCGTTATCCGTAATCAGAATTCCTACTGCAGGCACCTGCGGTTCTTCCAGGAATTTCAGCAAACTGTTTGCGGCCTGTACGGTCATTTTTTCTGCCTGTTCTATAATATAAACTTTGGGATGTCCAGCCTCTGAACGGTATGAGAAGATGCGCTGCAAATCCCGAATCTGATCAATTTTAATATTGTTTCCATCTGGTGCAAGCATCGTTAAATCCGGATGATTACCATGCTCGACTTTACGGCACTCAAGACATTGTCCGCAGGCATCATCTTCAAGCTCTGTACAAAATATCGCTTTGGCAAACGTCACTGCCGTCTTCAGCTGCCCGCTGCCCGATGGCCCGCTAAATAAATACGCATGGCTAATCGCCTGGCGTCTCAAGCTGCTCTGTAACATCTGCTTGGCAGCCTGCTGACCCATAATTTGTTGAAAGGACATACTTCCTCCTCAGAAGCTTAAATTAATAAGCATTCCCCGAATTTCTCCTACTTGTTGTAATAACGTGATTTTACCCTCTTCCGTTTCGAGCAGTTCGTCAGCCATGGATAACAGTGCAGAGTCGATTTCGTCAATTAGCTTGTACCTTTTGCCTCTACCCCGCCGATCCCATCCTCTGGTCTCTTTCATGGATACTCCTCGGCGAACCGTCTCTTCCAGAAACCTTTTGACAAGCTGCTTGTATGCTTTCAGTTCACGAATGGTCATGGAACGTGCCAAGCGATCACCCTGCATCTGAATCTCACTTAGTCGGCGGTTAAGCTCGGCTTGTGAGGCTCGCTCGCCTTGGTGATTCATCATGTCAGAGAAACTTTTGGATTGAACCGGTTTGGAACTGGAGTCCGTAGAATTGATTCCGCTCTGCACCGGTCTGAATCCAGGATTGATTTTCATCGATATGCCCGCTTTCTATTATAGTAGGCCATCGACCATCAGCACAGTGCGCGCTGCGCCTGTGCGTGGAAGATACCCTTGTATACGTCTATATATAATGGTAGATAAAATTTCCACCATTGACCTGCTTGGTAGTCAACTTCCGCCCGAAAAGAAACATTCCCTTCATGAGACTGTCTGATTTCGGACGGAAAGCGCCGATTCCTGATACAAGAAGGACGCATATAAGCCGCTAAGAACCCTAGCAATCATTTTGCATCATAGACACAAAACGCTTCATTAGAAGTGTTCAAAACGATCCACTGGCAGAACAAACACGGTAGCTCCACCGACTTGAACTTCAACAGGCAGCGGCAGGTAAGAGTCGGTTGTTCCGCTCATCGGTGTGACCGGAGTCACGAGCTGTTCACGAACCTTACAGCTGCTGCGAATGACGTTCATTACGGACTCGACTTGACCATCATCGACACCGATCATAAACGTCGTGTTGCCTGCCTTCAAAAATCCACCGGTACTGGCCAGTTTCGTTGCCCGAAAATTCGCTTTGACCAATGCGCTGGATAATCGGTTGCTGTCTTTATCCTGTATAATCGCAACAATCAGTTTCATCCTGCATAACCTCCTTCAGAATAAGCACCTTTAGAAATGCCCTATCTATATATTAGACAATTACTCGCCAAAATCCTTCAAAATCCCTGTCTCCAGCGACAAAATCAATGCTGCTGCGACTTCATCCGGCTGTCTGGAAGCATCAATAACCTGAATTCGTTCCGGGAATTGTTCCTTCAACAGGAAATACCCCTCCCGAACCTTACGATGAAATTCCAGACTCTCCAGATCCAGACGGTTTACCTCACGTCCATCATGGGCATCAATCCGGGCAAGACCGGCCTCAGGCTCGATATCCAGATAAAGTGTAACATCGGGCATAAGCTCCCCTATTGCGAACCGATTGATGGCCCAGACATTCTCTATTCCGAGTCCACGTGCATGACCTTGATATGCCAGGCTGCTGTCGACAAAACGGTCACAGATGACGGCCTTGCCTGCTCTTAGTGCCGGTTCCACCTTTTCGGCCAGATGCTGGCTGCGTGCAGCTGCATAGAGCAGTGCTTCGGTACGGGCGTCCATTGCCGTATGGAGAGGGTCAAGGATAATTGCACGTATTTTCTCCGCGATCTCGATCCCGCCAGGTTCACGAGTAACTACGTAAGCTATACCCTGTTCCTCGAAGTAAGAACCCAATTTGCTGATCATCGTCGTTTTGCCGGACCCTTCTCCCCCTTCCAACGTAATGAATTTACCTCTGCCCTGCATATGCTTCCCTGCTTTCTATGTCGATAATTGCATCCTACTCTGCTGCGAATGTTATATGGCTCTGATCTTTCTACTCCAGATTATGAAATAACACACCCAGAGGTGTATGTTCATGATCAGGGTATCGTTGTTTGGGCCATGTTGTACAAGCTTCTTACTATAATACTATACATGATCAAGCGATAGTGGTCAGCTATTCCGCCAATATTTTCAATAGAGAAGGCAGGTCAACCGTAGATAATCCATACCCATAAGGGGAGGAACAAAGATCCGGCTATCGCACTGACAATCATGGAGACGGAACTCAATGCTACCGCATTCTCTCCATATTCGAAGGATCTGGCCATGCCAAGTGCATGGGATGCCGCGCCTAGTCCAATGCCGTATGCATTATTGTCCTTTACTCGTGCCCATTTCATAATCAGCGGCCCAAATAATATCCCCGAAAAACCGGCAATCATTACAAATAGGGATGTAAAGGAAGCGTTACCCCCTGCTTGATCTGCCAACTGGATGGCAACAGGGGTAGTGACTGACTTTGGCAATAAGGCGATCACGATATCTTTGGGATAACCAAGCAGCAGAGCTACCGATGATCCGGTGAACATACCTACGATGCTTCCTCCAAACGTACCACCCAGAATGGGAATAATGTTCCTTTTCAGCACAGCCATGTGTTTGGATAAAGGGAAAGCTAAGGACACAACTGCAGGCCCCAGAAGATCCTGTATCCACTTTCCACCCAGCATATAGGTATCCAGCTTAATTCCCGCTATAAGCAGAATGACCACAATTACTGCTGTCGAGGTTAGTACAGGCATAAGAATAGGCCACTTTACCTTCTGATATAGATGAGTTGCCGGAATATACAAGGCCACAGTCAGGGCGATCATTGCTATTCCGATGATGAATGTTGACATGGGATCGCCTCCTTCTTGCCTCGATGCGATCTTTTCCACGTCATGAGCCACTCACCAATTTTGGCAGACAACAGGCAGGTTACTAGAGTACTGAGGATCAACCCCACCACAAGCAGGATCGTATTCGCAGTAAAGAAGTCAAAGTGATTAATGATGCCTACCGTAGGCGGGATGAATAATAACTGCAAATGGGACTGGAGCCAGGATGAACCTTCATTTCCCCAGCTCATCCTGATCCATCCCATTCGAATGACGATGAACAAAAGCAGCATGCCCACAATGCTGCCAGTTAAAGGTAGATGTAATATAGATTGTATCCAGGTTCCTATCCAATAAAAGCCATACATTAACATGACTTGCAGGACTATTCCTGTATATTTCTTTAGCGGAATATCCAAAGTGATTCCCTTCTTTCTTATGTTCAGACAGCACATGATGTCTTACATCGTACGAATAATAGACTAATTGAGGGATGAGTAAGTGACTACGTGATGATATAAATATTAACCCCACATTTTGGGGCTTAACTTAGCCTCCGTCATTCCTTCATGATCTTCAATGTCCGAAGAGTATCGTCCGCTGCGCCATGGAACTTCGCCCCCTCATCGCTCAGAAGCTGTATACGT
Organism: Paenibacillus pabuli; assembly: GCF_039831995.1. NCBI lineage: Bacteria > Bacillati > Bacillota > Bacilli > Caryophanales > Paenibacillaceae > Paenibacillus > Paenibacillus pabuli. Next base: position 826,417 of record NZ_JBDOIO010000005.1, on the reverse strand, counting down.
TGTACTGTAGCAGAACTTATCTGTTCCCCGGCATATAGAAGGGGGATTCCAGGAGGATACGGAATAATCATCTCAGCAGATCGATAACCTGCACAGTCTTCGATTGCAACTTCTGCTGTATCTTGTTCTGATATAGGTTGCAGTGAGAACAAAATAGGCTCTGAAAACGCCCAGGATGCATCTTGTAAATTGTTCCACGTGGAAATATAGTTAGCAGCATGCTTTGCAGCCCGTTTTAATGGCTCGTCCTGCCATTGTCCAAGCTCATTTTCATGGGCATGACTAATGTGCTCCAACGCCTGTAATAGATGCTCAGCATCGCTTAGCGTTGAGCCAAGACTGAAGAGCAGGATGACGTACCGTTCGTCGCTCATCTCCGGCACGCAGCCGTGTGCTTCCAGCTGCTGCTGCAGCCCATAACCGCTCAGTACCCCTGCCCCGTCATATATGACGGCTTTGAACGGGTCCTGAGCGGTGTAGCCCGCGGCACGTGCTGTTGGCCGCCCCGATGCATCCGTTGCCCTGTTACCGCCAGCAGCCGGCTCTGCCTCGGCGGGCGGCTCTTGCTGCAGCGCCTGTACAGGCTGCAGCAGCTGAAAGCGCGGCAGCTCTGCAAGGCCGCGCTTGAAAGCATCCACGGCGGCAAGCCCCGCCGTGAAGGTGTCCGCGCCCTGCACATGCAGCAGGCGGCGCGCAAGATCAAGCGAAGCCATCACAGGGTATGATGGGCTTGAGCTCTGCACCATGGCCAGGCGCTGCCGCAGCAGGGACCGATTCAACAATGGTCCCTGAATGTGCAGCATGGCTCCCATGGTGAAGGCAGACAGCATCTTATGGGTCGACTGCACCACCCCGTCAGCTCCGCATGACAAGGCTGAAGCAGGCAGCTCCGGATGCTGTCCATAATGCGCGCCATGCGCTTCGTCCACGAGCAGTGGCATGCCAGCAGCGTGACATATGTCGGCTATGGGCGTCAGATCAGCGCCCATGCCGTAATAATTGGGCAAAGTAACAAGTACTCCCTTTGCCTCAGGATACGCCTGGACAGCAGCCTCAACCGTCTCTGCCGACGGCATAACGGCAAGTCCACTCGATGGATCAACATACGGCTCCAGAAACACAGCTCTTGCGCCAGCGAGCATGAGCCCATGAATGACCGACTTATGTACATTACGCTGTACAAGCACGATACTTTGAGGCTCATCACACACAGTAAGCAGCATAGCCAAATTACCAGCCGTACTTCCACCTACAAGGAAAAAGCTTTCCTCCGCTCCAAAACAATCTGCCGCGAGCTGTTGAGCTTCCAGAATCACTCCTTCTGGATGATGCAGATCATCCGTTCCGGAGATTTCCGTCACATCCATCTGCATCATGTCCAGAAAAGCTCTTGTTGGTATAACGTCAGAACATCCCGGCTGCTTCGTATTCTCTTTATTGCTCAAACCTCGATAGACTTGTCCATTCTTATGCCCAGGCACATGAAAAGAACGATTCCCCGACTCCTGATAATGAAGCAGAGCCTCGTACAAAGGAGCATGATATGATCTATATTTCATAGAATTACCTTCCTATATAATCATTAAATTTGGATACAAGTTTGCTCTTTAACTTCCTATTAGAATAAGAGCTCTCTTGCGAGCTGGCCCTTCTAGATCAGGCATTAAGCGAAAGGCACAAGCCCACTCTTATTCAGCTCCTCATTATCCCTTTTATTATACCAGCCTTTTTGCCCCATCCACCGTTCTTCACAAACCTCTGTTCTTCCATTCTCCGTACAAAACAGAAAAAGGCCCTACGGGCCCCTGATTACACCTACATCAATGGATGTTTCGGCTTATGGTCATTATGCGTTTTTTTGCACCCAAATCTGTTTCATTTGGTGTATAAAATAATTGTATTTGGCATCCTGTGCATCAGTATGAACCATCTCTGCTTCGCAAGCATCGCATATAAATTCAGATACAATAAAAATGCCTTCTCTTTTTTTCTGTTCGCAGATAATACATGTGTGTTCGGTGTGTTCTTCCATCAACCATCCCACCTTGTTTTACGTTTACTATCAGTATTGCACAGTTTCTATTATTTTAAACCTTTTCATAGTGCTTTCTTTCTGTAAAATATATATATTCGTTCACCACCCATTGGGTGTCTGTACCGATTCAAAAGTTCAATAAATCGCATACCGCTCGTACTTTTCAGCTCTTAGCCTTGTCTTAAGGTTATATCCTCCCTCTTATGTACACCTACACCTTCAGCCCCACTAAAAACTTATATTCTATAATCTTAAAAAAACTTTGATTTTCAGCCGATATATATAGCATCAGAACCTGACAGCCGAGATGTTCGAGGATATACTTGTATGAGTTCTTCTATTCTTAAACTTGTACATTAATCCTATAGCGCTTCCAAGGTTCCTATACGCATATGGATCATTTACATGACAGCAACGTAACAAGCATACGTCCACACACGAACGTGATCCCAGAAGGAGGATTTGTAATCGTATGACCGCCGAACCGGAGAATAAAGCTACATTTTATCAATACCGGCTTCTGAAAAAAAAGGCTATTGCCCGCAGTGTCATTTACAGCTATCTCTGTTTGCCTATCATTATGCTCTTCTTTAATTTACTTGCATTCTCCTGGACCGGCCTCTTCTTTTTTCTGCTGGCAGGGCCGATCACCCTTTGGATTCATTATGTCATTGCCAGAACCATATTGCTTCTGGTCCGTACCTCTTATGCCAAACGCTGGCGCTGGAACTTCCATATGCCTTGGTTAGGTTATATCCCGGATCAGCACTTTAGCTACCTTATGTTTGTCAGAGTACATTTGAATATGAGCTGGATTGGACTATGTATCATTACCGTATGCTTAATATGGTCACCGCTGTCCTTCACTCTTTCACTGATATTCTGGCATCTATGGCTGCTCTTCCCCCGTCTGTATGTGGTTATGATCCTCTCACGTGAACGCAAAGACGGATTAATCAAACTAAATGAACAGGATGTTTCGTACTATCTGCAATAAACACCTCAACCTCATTTATAAAAAGGCAATATCATAAATGTAATACATAATCCATTATCGGCTTGGCTTTTAAAATGGCATTTTGTCTTCGTAAGCAATGGAGCCATTCCTATCCTTTAACGATTAACAAAGGTTATCCACTGTGGATAACCTTTGTTTGTTCTAGGTACCCTTCCTTTTATCCACAGCATGGGTACAAGCTGTCAAGGTTATCCCCACTAATGTTATTCCAGTTCTCTTCCTCTTGCTTTGATCAAACTCTCTAATCGTTTAAAACGATGAGTCTTAAGCAGCTATTTTTCTGCAGATCTTCGCTTCAAATTATTTTTCCTGTTCATGTCTATGCGCTTTATCCTGTGTATTTGACTACCGTGACTGAGATCTCCTACACTTTCATATATGCTGCTTGATGGGCCTTCACTCTGATATAGGAGGATCTTGCATCCCATTGAGCTCATGATACGTGCAGTAACCTAGTCAGCTTATTGACTCTACTCCTCTTAAGTTAGGGTCTAGGTATGACTCCATAGCCTAAATCCAAATAAAAGTATCTCCCTATCGTTGAAATAAAAAAAGCCCCCGTATGCTTACGGGAACTTGTATAGTCTGAACATTACAATGTTACAAAGCAAACCGTACTCTTACTCTTCATCATCAACAAGGGATTTCACCGTTGTTGTCGCAGTATCATTTCGAGGCACCATAAGCGTAAAGAATCCATCATGTACAGCTAGATGCACAATATGCCCCTCTTTGGCAAACACACGAAGAGAGTTTGAGGTATTTGATGTACTCTTGGCTTGTGTCTCCGTCCAGCCCCAGCTTTTAATCTCGTCTAGATATACTTCAGGCAAGCTGGTACTCTCACTAATACCAGACAATGTATATCGAACATAGTCCATCTCCGAATTGTTTCCGGATTGGTCAGATTTATTCGCTACTTTCGGTACAGGGAAACTTTTCTCGTTGACTGCGCCTTCATATGAAGTCCAGGAAGGTCCTGCATCACCGCATCCTGTAAGCACACCCAACAAACAAATCATTAGAAATGAAGAAAGCCCAAGTCTCCGCCAACTTAACACACACACCCTCCTTTTCACAGCTGCACATCCCAGCTCTGTGGTCAGGTACTTTTAGCATATTTAACATAGTCCTATTATACTGATTTCTAACTTATTTTCTGTAACAATACTGTTACCTTATGATGACGCTTGCTTTCTCTCTCGATATAGATATAAAAACAAATAAAAACCACCACCGAATTTCATCGGCAGTGGTTCTTTGCTTGGCAGCGTCCTACTCTCCCAGGACCCTTCGGTCCAAGTACCATCGGCGCTAGAGGGCTTAACGGTCGTGTTCGGGATGGGTACGTGTGGAACCCCTCCGCTATCGCCACCAAACGAGCATTTGTGGAACAAATGCGTTCAGAGATTATTCTCTGAAAACTAGATCCGAAACGAAATGTGCGATCAAAACCTGCAATTTGGATAAGCCCTCGACCGATTAGTACTGGTCAGCTCCATGCATTACTGCACTTCCACCCCCAGCCTATCTACCTCGTCGTCTTCAAGGGGTCTTACATACTGGGAAATCTCATCTTGAGGGGGGCTTCACGCTTAGATGCTTTCAGCGCTTATCCCGTCCGTACATAGCTACCCAGCGGTGCTCCTGGCGGAACAACTGGTACACCAGCGGTACGTCCATCCCGGTCCTCTCGTACTAAGGACAGCTCCTCTCAAATTTCCTACGCCCACGACAGATAGGGACCGAACTGTCTCACGACGTTCTGAACCCAGCTCGCGTACCGCTTTAATGGGCGAACAGCCCAACCCTTGGGACCTACTTCAGCCCCAGGATGCGATGAGCCGACATCGAGGTGCCAAACCTCCCCGTCGATGTGGACTCTTGGGGGAGATAAGCCTGTTATCCCCAGGGTAGCTTTTATCCGTTGAGCGATGGCCCTTCCATGCGGTACCACCGGATCACTAAGCCCGACTTTCGTCCCTGCTCGACTTGTAGGTCTCGCAGTCAAGCTCCCTTATGCCTTTGCACTCTTCGAATGATTTCCAACCATTCTGAGGGAACCTTTGGGCGCCTCCGTTACTCTTTAGGAGGCGACCGCCCCAGTCAAACTGCCCACCTGACACTGTCCCCGTACCGGTTTACGGTACCAGGTTAGAACCTAGATACGATCAGGGTGGTATCCCAACGGTGCCTCCACACAAGCTGGCGCTCATGCTTCAAAGGCTCCCACCTATCCTGTACAGATCGTACCCAAATTCAATATCAAGCTGCAGTAAAGCTCCATGGGGTCTTTCCGTCTTGTCGCGGGTAACCTGCATCTTCACAGGTATTAAAATTTCACCGGATCTCTCGTTGAGACAGCGCCCAAGTCGTTACGCCATTCGTGCGGGTCAGAATTTACCTGACAAGGAATTTCGCTACCTTAGGACCGTTATAGTTACGGCCGCCGTTTACTGGGGCTTCGGTTCACAGCTTCGGGATTACTCCCTAACCGCTCCCCTTAACCTTCCAGCACCGGGCAGGCGTCAGCCCGTATACTTCGCCTTACGGCTTCGCACAGACCTGTGTTTTTGCTAAACAGTCGCTTGGGCCTTTTCACTGCGGCCCCCTCGTGCTATTCACACTACCGGGGCACCCCTTCTCCCGAAGTTACGGGGTCATTTTGCCGAGTTCCTTAACGAGAGTTCTTCCGCGCGCCTTAGAATTCTCTTCTCGCCTACCTGTGTCGGTTTGCGGTACGGGCACCTTCATCTGGCTAGAGGCTTTTCTTGGCAGTGTGAGATCATGACCTTCGCTACTGTAATTTTCACTCCCCATCACAGCTCAGCCTTATGGTTAGCGGATTTGCCTACTAACCAGCCTTACTGCTTGGACAGACATCCATCAGTCTGCGTCACTACCCTACTGCGTCCCCCCATCGCTCGTAACGATTTACGGTGGTACAGGAATTTCGACCTGTTGTCCTTCGACTACGCCTTTCGGCCTCGCCTTAGGTCCCGACTTACCCTGAGCGGACGAGCCTTCCTCAGGAACCCTTAGGCTTTCGGCGGATCAGATTCTCACTGATCTTTTCGTTACTCATACCGGCATTCTCACTTGTATAATGTCCAGCGCTCCTTACGGTACACCTTCAACCCTTATACAACGCTCCCCTACCCCTGATGCAAAGCATCAAGCCATAGCTTCGGTGGTGTGTTTAGCCCCGTTACATTTTCGGCGCAGAGTCACTCGACCAGTGAGCTATTACGCACTCTTTCAATGGTGGCTGCTTCTAAGCCAACATCCTGGTTGTCTGTGCAACTCCACATCCTTTCCCACTTAACACACACTTGGGGACCTTAGCTGATGGTCTGGGCTGTTTCCCTTTTGACAATGGATCTTAGCACTCACTGTCTGACTCCCGGAAGTAAGTCTATGGCATTCGGAGTTTGACTGAGCTTGGTAACCCTTGCGGGCCCCGCACCCAATCAGTGCTCTACCTCCACGACTCTGTTTTCCGAGGCTAGCCCTAAAGCTATTTCGGGGAGAACCAGCTATCTCCGAGTTCGATTGGAATTTCTCCGCTACCCCCACCTCATCCCCGCACTTTTCAACGTGCGTGGGTTCGGGCCTCCAGTGCGTGTTACCGCACCTTCACCCTGGACAGGGGTAGATCACCCGGTTTCGGGTCTACGTCCACGTACTAACTCGCCCTATTCAGACTCGCTTTCGCTGCGGCTCCGGCTCTTCACCTTAACCTTGCACGGGAACGTAACTCGCCGGTTCATTCTACAAAAGGCACGCCATCACCCCTAAAACGGGCTCTGACTTCTTGTAAGCACACGGTTTCAGGTTCTATTTCACTCCCCTTCCGGGGTGCTTTTCACCTTTCCCTCACGGTACTGCTTCACTATCGGTCGCTAGGAAGTATTTAGCCTTGGCAGATGGTCCTGCCGGATTCATACGGGGTTTCACGTGCCCCGCACTACTCGGGATCCGTCTCGGAGGGAACAGACTTTCAACTACAGGGCTTTTACCTTCTTTGGCGGGCCTTTCCAGACCTCTTCGTTTAACCGGTTCCTTTGTAACTCCATGTGAGACGTCCCACAACCCCAGAGAGCAAGCTCTCTGGTTTGGGCTGTTCCGCGTTCGCTCGCCGCTACTGACGGAATCACTATTGTTTTCTCTTCCTCAAGGTACTTAGATGTTTCAGTTCCCCTGGTATGCCTCTACACAACCTATGTATTCAGTTATGAGTAACTGGATATTACCCCAGCTGGGTTTCCCCATTCGGACATCCCCGGATCAAAGCTTGCTTACAGCTCCCCGAGGCAGTTTCGTTGTTCGCCACGTCCTTCATCGGCTCCTAGCGCCTAGGCATCCTCCGTGTGCTCTTAGTAGCTTAACCAGTTGCTCCGGTTTCGACTGCTCACTTCCCTTGTTTTGCTTACGCAAAGCCAAAAGTCGCTCCCATTCGATACCATCGCAAAGCAGTTTTCGCTATTATTTGAAACTTGTTTAACACAAGTTCAGCTAAAAGGAATGTTCTAATTCGCATTTTTCGTTTCGATATCTAGTTTTCAAAGAACAAGCTCCATGCAAAAGCAAGCTGTTTTGAGAGTTTGAGCTCTCAAAACTGAGCAACGAGTGAGTACGTTTTGCTCTTCATTTCATCCACACATCAAGTGATGGACCGAAATGAATCGCTGTCGCAGGTTCAGTGAACCTGCTGATTTGAATGTTTCCGCTACGGGAAACGATTCTCCATAGAAAGGAGGTGATCCAGCCGCACCTTCCGATACGGCTACCTTGTTACGACTTCACCCCAATCATCTATCCCACCTTCGGCGGCTGGCTCCTTGCGGTTACCCCACCGACTTCGGGTGTTATAAACTCTCGTGGTGTGACGGGCGGTGTGTACAAGACCCGGGAACGTATTCACCGCGGCATGCTGATCCGCGATTACTAGCAATTCCGACTTCATGCAGGCGAGTTGCAGCCTGCAATCCGAACTGAGACCGGCTTTTTAGGATTCGTTCCACCTCGCGGCTTCACTGCCCGTTGTACCGGCCATTGTAGTACGTGTGTAGCCCAGGTCATAAGGGGCATGATGATTTGACGTCATCCCCACCTTCCTCCGGTTTGTCACCGGCAGTCACCTTAGAGTGCCCACCCGAAGTGCTGGCAACTAAGATCAAGGGTTGCGCTCGTTGCGGGACTTAACCCAACATCTCACGACACGAGCTGACGACAACCATGCACCACCTGTCTCCTCTGTCCCGAAGGAAAGGTACATCTCTGTACCGGTCAGAGGGATGTCAAGACCTGGTAAGGTTCTTCGCGTTGCTTCGAATTAAACCACATACTCCACTGCTTGTGCGGGTCCCCGTCAATTCCTTTGAGTTTCAGTCTTGCGACCGTACTCCCCAGGCGGAATGCTTAATGTGTTAACTTCGGCACCAAGGGTATCGAAACCCCTAACACCTAGCATTCATCGTTTACGGCGTGGACTACCAGGGTATCTAATCCTGTTTGCTCCCCACGCTTTCGCGCCTCAGCGTCAGTTACAGCCCAGAGAGTCGCCTTCGCCACTGGTGTTCCTCCACATCTCTACGCATTTCACCGCTACACGTGGAATTCCACTCTCCTCTTCTGCACTCAAGTCACCCAGTTTCCAGTGCGATCCGGGGTTGAGCCCCGGGATTAAACACCAGACTTAAATGACCGCCTGCGCGCGCTTTACGCCCAATAATTCCGGACAACGCTTGCCCCCTACGTATTACCGCGGCTGCTGGCACGTAGTTAGCCGGGGCTTTCTTCTCAGGTACCGTCACTCCTTGAGCAGTTACTCTCAAGGACGTTCTTCCCTGGCAACAGAGCTTTACGATCCGAAAACCTTCATCACTCACGCGGCATTGCTCCGTCAGGCTTTCGCCCATTGCGGAAGATTCCCTACTGCTGCCTCCCGTAGGAGTCTGGGCCGTGTCTCAGTCCCAGTGTGGCCGATCACCCTCTCAGGTCGGCTACGCATCGTCGCCTTGGTGAGCCGTTACCTCACCAACTAGCTAATGCGCCGCAGGCCCATCCTCAAGTGACAGATTGCTCCGTCTTTCCAGCTTCCTTCAGGCGAAGAAAGCAAGTATTCGGTATTAGCTACCGTTTCCGGTAGTTGTCCCAAGCTTGAGGGCAGGTTGCCTACGTGTTACTCACCCGTCCGCCGCTAACCATCAGAGAAGCAAGCTTCTCATCAAGTCCGCTCGACTTGCATGTATTAGGCATGCCGCCAGCGTTCGTCCTGAGCCAGGATCAAACTCTCCAATAAAGTATTGAAAAGAGCGATTAGCTCATTTTGAATCTGACGAGATTAAAAATCTCATTTTTTTGCTTCGGAATCATACAGTCAGATGACATGTACCGATTCCTCAGCGTCGATCTTACAAAGTAAGATCGTTACTCACTCGTTGTTCAGTTTTCAAAGATCAAACGTCATTCGCATCCGAGTGTTGTTCTCTTCAGCAACTTTTATATCTTACCACTTCCGAACCAATTAAGCAAGCACTTTTTTTAAGTTTCTTTCGAAGCTTTTCAGTTTGCTTACCGCACCGTGTTTCTCGTGTTTTCTTGGCCGGAATTAGAATATACCATGTACAGATTTTTTATGCAAGTACTTTTTTGGAGGAAAGTTATAGATCTTAAAATTACACTCTAAATAAAATAACGTTATTCAGAAATCCCTCTCTATCCTTTATCATACTGTCATCTTATAAAGAAAGAACCACTCTAACAGGAGTGGTTCTAGCTCACATCTTTAAGACTTATCCTATAACTTCTTGGATATAAAGCTGCCGCTGCTGCATAAGGTTAATGATTGTTCCTTCAACGGAAACCATCGGACGTGTAGGATGGTCCCGATCAGAGAAAATGATCTCACCAATCTGATTATTGCTAAGTTTAACCTGAATGCCATTATGAATTTGTGTAGAGCGCTGTATAAATACATTGACGATTGCAGGATCCAGTTTGCCAAATGCCTCGCTTTTGATTTGTTCCAGAACCAGATATGGAGACTGTGCTTTACGATAAATCTTCTCCAGTGTCATGGCGTGGAAAATATCTGCGATGGCAACGATTTTGGCATAGATATGGATCTGCGTGCCGCTTAGCTGTAATGGATAACCTGAACCATCCACTTTCTCATGGTGCTGCAGTGCTGCTAGTCTTGCTCCTTCATTAATGGCCTTGGCTTGTTTCAGGACCTGATAGCCATACTTCGTATGCTGGCGGATCTCCTCCTTCTCAGAATCAGTTAGTGCAGTGGGTTTATGGAGAATCTGTGGATCTACCTTGCTATTACCGATATCATGGAACAATCCTGCAAAGGCAACTTGCATCCAGTCCTTGGAGGGCAAATCCATCCACTGGGCCAACTGATACGAGGTCATTGCACTCAATACAGCATGATGATAGACGTAATCATGCTCCTGCATTACCCTTGGACTAAAAGTCAGCACATTATATTGTTTGAGATGTACAAACAGTGCTTCGAGCTGAGTACGCAGTTCGTATACAGGCAATTCAGCTGCCAGGGAGGATAGAAAGGCGCTTTTGGTCAATCCCACCATCTTTTCATACTCTTCATGTAGGGAAGTTACTGCAGGGGCTGAGACAGCAATGCTACCTTTACCAGCCCGATCCCCATTCTTCCCGCCACTTGATGAAGCTGCCGTCTTTTTGCCTTCACCATTCGTTCCGACTCTTTCCTGTTCAATATCGACCTGGTGAATCATAAAGGCTCTTAGAACTTCCACATCCTTAGGCAAAATAACTTTGCCTTTTTGAAATAAAACGTTACCGCGCACAGTATGTACATCATTCCCCAATTTAAGGCCAGGTTTGACTTCAGACAGGGTAATTAATCCCATGTTAATTCTCCTCACTCTTCGTTCTTCTAAATGGCAAACAAGACCATAGTCCCGGTTTTCACGATATTTCCCATTATATTACTCACAAATCAGGCTGTACATCCTATATTCCTATATTTTTATAACCAGAAGAGATTATAAAAAAAAGGAGTTCCCAAATGGGAACCCTCTTTTCTTCATATCTTACTTCAACTATTTCATGACTGGTCCTGTTGTAAAGACATTTTAAGCCTCAGAATCAGAATCGTCGCCTTCAGTTTCCGCCTCTATACCTGCGTCCTCACTTGGGCTTACCGCTGTACCTTCTGCATCTCCTGCTTCCAGTCCTTCCAGTAACTCTTCATCTGGTTCTTCTTCATTTTTGTCAATCCGGCTGACTGTGGCTACAGCATCTTCATCACGAATATGAATCAGCTTCACACCTTGCGTGTATCGACCCATCGTGGAAATGCCCTCCATACTCATGCGAATCAATGTACCACTCGACGTGATAATCATCAGATCCTCTTCCGTTTTAACCATTTTGAGACTCACTACCCCACCATTCTTCTCTGTAACGTTAATGGTTTTAATCCCTTTACCGCCACGAGTCTGCATACGATAATCGCTGACAGGGGTACGTTTACCATAACCTTTGGCTGTAACAATCAGAACGTCAAGCTCCTGATCGACAACGTCCATACCAATGACAACATCGCCCTCATCCAGTGTGATTCCTTTGACCCCGGTTGCACTCCGTCCCATAGAACGAACATTAGCTTCCGAGAAGCGAATAGACATTCCGTGTGAAGTACCCATGATGATCTCTTGCTGACCATCTGTGAGCTTAACCTCTATGAGAGCATCGTCATCACGCAAGGAGATCCCGATCAGACCGCCTTTGCGAATATTGGTGTAATCCTCAAGCGGTGTCTTCTTCACAACACCCTGACGAGTAGCGAAGAACAGATACTTGTCGCTTTCGAATTCCTGCACCGGAATCACGGCGTTAACCGACTCTCCCTGTTCGATCTGAATCAGGTTAATAATCGGTGTTCCTCGGGCTGTACGTCCAAGCTCTGGAATCTCATAAGCTTTCAGACGATATACCTTACCCTTGTCCGTAAAGAACATGAGGTAGTTGTGAGAGTTGGTTACGAATAGATGCTCGACAAAGTCGGTATCCTTGGTATCCATGCCCACAACTCCACGTCCGCCCCGCTTCTGACTGCGGTATGTCGATACCGGCAGACGCTTCACATAGCCCGTGTGTGTAATGGTGATAATCACCTCTTCACGCGGAATCAGATCCTCATCCAGGATACTTTCTTCCCCAATGGTGATTTCTGTACGGCGATCGTCACCGAAGCGCTCACGAATTTCTTGCAGCTCTTCACTGATAATTTCGAGTACCAGGTGCTCATTGGCCAGAATCTCGCGATACTCCGCAATTTTAACCATAAGCTCGTTATATTCGTTCTCAATACGTTCCCGTTCCAAACCTGTGAGGCGCTGCAAACGCATATCTAGAATCGCTTGAGCCTGATCATGACTAAGCGAGAACCGCTCAATCAAACCTTCTCTGGCTGCGTCTGTATTACTGGAGGAACGAATCAACGCAATAATCTCATCGATATGATCGAGTGCAATGCGCAAACCTTCCAGAATATGTGCACGGGCTTCCGCTTTTCTCAACTCGAATTGTGTACGTCTACGAATAACCTCAATCTGATGCTGCAAGTAGTGGTACAACACTTCACGCAGGTTCAGGATTTTCGGTTCCTTATTCACAATCGCCAGCATATTGATACCGAACGTCGACTGCATTGCCGTGTGCTTGTACAAGTTGTTCAATACAACACCAGGGTTCACATCTCTGCGAAGCTCAATGACAATCCGCATCCCGTTACGGTCGGATTCATCCCGAAGATCTGTAATACCATCAATTTTCTTATCACGAACCAACTCAGCAATTTTCTCCACCAGTCTTGCCTTGTTTACCTGGTAAGGAATCTCGGTAACAACGATACGTGCCTTGTTGTTATTTTCCTCGATATTGGTTTTGGCCCGCATTGTAACAGAACCGCGACCTGTCTGGTAAGCCTGACGAATACCGGAGCGTCCCAGAATATAACCGGCCGTTGGAAAGTCTGGTCCATGAATGTAGTCCATCAATTCCATCGAAGTAATATCCGGATTTTTAATCATGGCCTGAACGCCGTCAATCACCTCTCCCAGGTTGTGAGGAGGGATGTTCGTTGCCATACCTACCGCAATCCCGCCGACACCATTGACAAGCAAGTTAGGAAAACGAGCTGGCAAAACAACTGGTTCACTCTCTTCACCGTCATAGTTCGGCTGGAAATCGATCGTATCCTTGTTGATATCTCTAAGCATCTCCATGGCAATCTTGGACAAACGTGCCTCCGTATAACGCATGGCTGCTGCCATGTCGCCATCGACGGATCCAAAGTTACCGTGGCCATCAACATGCATGTAACGCAGGGAGAAATCCTGTGCCATCCGTACCATCGTTTCGTATACGGCAGAGTCACCGTGCGGGTGATACTTACCGATAACTTCGCCGACGATTCTGGCTGATTTTTTATGTGGTTTATCCGGTGTCATGCCTAGCTCAGACATTGCGTATAAAATACGCCGGTGAACCGGCTTCAATCCGTCACGTACGTCGGGCAGGGCACGGCTAACAATGATGCTCATCGCATAATCCATAAACGATTCACGCATCTCGACGCCAATATCCCGATCTTTAATCTGCGAGTTCATTTCTTCCGCCATGCTGGACCTCCTTCTTGTCCTTCAACAAACGTTCCATTCAGTCATTAAATATTATATGTGAAAAGCCTAACAAGGCTAAAACCGCGCAAGAACGCTACTCTTTATTATATTACTTTCACAAAAGTTACACAATTAAACGTCCGCTGGGTAATAGCCTTTCTTCCGGGAACTTTATGCAGTCTGGGGATTAGCCCTGCCTTCCTCTCCGTTTGCACATACAATGCTAGAAAAGTGGCAAATGTACTGTGTGTTTTAAGGCTGGTGCCGTTCCCGTTTTACGTCCAAACTAGCATTTGTACAGCCAAACGCACAAAACGTCATATTTCTCTATTATACCACTGATCTCGTCTCTTGTCCTTTGATTTCTCCGTACTGCTGCTCTTAAGGAACTCTGATTAAAACAAGGAAGGACTGGTGGCTTCTTGAGTATCCAGCGCGTCTCCAGCAAATGGACCAAAACGGTTGTGTTGCAGCGCAGTCGTACTGTGAATGAATATATACCTGTCACGAGGCAATACAATCGCCAAACGCTTGAACGAATGACAGAACTGTTTGAGCTCAATTATATTAAGCCTGATCATGGGACCTACGGTAATGGGGTAATGCGGGTAAAAACAATTCATTCCTTCAATGCAACTTCGATCTCTGATCATTCCCATGCGGAAGAAGACATTTCTGAGGAAGCAAACACACCCCTGTCATCCTCCCTTAGCGAATCCAATTCACAGGATTTTGAGACTTCCTCGCTCCAGGTTACATCCTATCAGCTCCAATATGGCACGAAACAGGAGTCTTATCCGTCTCTCGAGGAACTCTATAAGGCTCTGGAAGAGCGAATTCAGGGACACGTTTACCTTATTCAGCAGGGTATCCCTCTCCTCAAACACGAAGATCTGCCATTTGACTTACGCGTGCTCACGCAAAAAAATCTGAAGAACACCTGGGAGACAACAGGTATTTTGGGCAGAATTGCTGCACCGGGAAAAATCATAACCAATATTCATGGTGGCGGACGGCTGGCCACATTCGAAGAACTGGTTATGCCCCATCTTCATGCAACCGGATTACAGAAGCTACGGAGCGAGCTTTATCGACTTGGTGTTTATACTGCCGTTCAGTTGCAAAAGTCGTTTCCAAGACTCAAAGAGATCGGAATTGATATTGCCCTCGATGAAACAGGCCGCCCTTGGATCCTGGAGGTTAACACATTACCTGGTATCTATGCCTTTGGCTTACTACCTGACAAAGAGGCTTATCGCAAGATCAAACGATATGCAATTGCCTACGGCAGGTTGCCCTCCAAAAAAAAGAAAACATTACGCAATGCTGCAAAACCAAAAGCATCCTCTTCTAAAGCGAAAAGTCGGGTTCGCTAACCTTTGCATTTCCTGGTTCAACTGCTATGAAAGTAAAAAAGGCGCCCAGCAGGCGCCTCTTCTCGTATCATCAGATATCGAGGTTTTTCACATATTTCGCATTTTCCTGAATAAAGTCACGACGAGGTTCAACATTATCTCCCATCAGGGTATCAAACATCGCGTCCGCAAGCATTGCATCACTGATCGATACTTGCAGCATCGTCCGGCTTTCAGGGTCCATCGTGGTTTCCCACAGCTGTCCGGCATTCATCTCGCCAAGACCTTTGTAGCGCTGAACATTGAACTTGGCATTTTCACCAAGACTCGCAATAATTTCATCACGTTCCTTCTCGGAACCGGCATAACGAATCACTTTGTTGCGCTCAATTTTGAACAATGGCGGTTGTGCAATGTACACATAGCCTGCCTCAATGATTTTGCGCATATAACGATACAGGAATGTCAGCAGCAGTGTCCGGATATGGGCTCCATCGACATCGGCATCGGTCATCAAAATGATTTTGTGATACCGGGCTTTCGAAATATCGAAGTCGTCACCAATCCCCGTACCCATTGCAGTGATGATTGCTCTAATCTCTGCATTACCGAGGATCCGGTCAAGACGGGCTTTTTCCACGTTCAGAATTTTACCGCGCAGCGGCAAAATCGCCTGGAAATGACGGTCACGGCCCTGTTTCGCAGAGCCACCAGCTGAGTCACCTTCGACGATATACAGTTCACTGATCGAAGCGTCCTTGGAGGAGCAGTCAGCCAGTTTACCTGGCAGGGAGCTCACTTCAAGTGCACCCTTACGCCGAGTCAATTCCCGAGCCTTACGTGCTGCTTCACGCGCACGAGCTGCTTGCAATCCTTTTTCCAGAATGCGGCGGGAAACCGATGGATTCTCCTCAAGGAACTCCTGAAGTTTCTCGGCAAACAGGGACTCTACAATTCCGCGCACTTCGCTGTTACCCAGCTTCGTCTTGGTCTGTCCTTCAAACTGCGGCTCAGGAATCTTGACGGAAATGATGGCCGTCAGACCTTCACGTACGTCATCTCCGGACAAGTTACCAGTACTGTCCTTGATTACACCGGCTTTGCGGGCATAGTCATTAATGATCCGGGTCAATGCACTCTTGAAGCCCGATTCATGCGTTCCGCCCTCATGCGTATTGATATTATTGGCAAAAGAATAAATATTCTCGGTGTAATTGTCATTGTATTGCAGGGCAACTTCCACCTGGATATTATCTCTGGAGCCTTCAACGTAAATCGGATTTTCATGCAGTACTTCACGCTTCTGATTCAGGAAGGAGACGTACTCGATAATCCCGCCTTCGTACAGGAACGAGTTGGTTGCACCTGTGCGCTCATCCGTCAACGTAAGACCGATGCCCTTATTCAGGAACGCCAGCTCACGAATACGGGTAAGCAAAGTATCGTAGTCGTACACCAACGTCTCAGTGAAAATTTCCGGATCCGGATGGAACGTAACCGTTGTTCCCGTTTCGTCTGTTGTCCCGATTGTTTTCAAGTCATATTGTGGTGCACCACGACGGTATTCCTGTTGATAAACATGGCCGTCAACCTTAACGGTGACAACAACTTTTGCTGATAGAGCATTGACGACGGATACACCCACACCATGTAGTCCACCGGATACTTTGTACCCGCCGCCACCAAATTTACCTCCTGCATGGAGGACGGTCATAACAACCTCAAGTGCAGGACGTTTCATTTTGGCATGTTCGCCTACGGGAATTCCACGTCCATTATCGACTACAGTGACGCTGTTATCTTCATGGATAGTAACTTCGATATGATCGCAGTAACCTGCGAGTGCTTCATCGATACTGTTGTCCACTACTTCCCAGACCAGATGATGCAGACCTTTGGCACTGGTGGAACCAATATACATCCCTGGACGTTTACGAACGGCTTCCAGTCCTTCAAGAACCTGAATTTCATCTGCACCATATGACGGTTGATTCATAGACATGCTTCCACCTACTTCTATAGATTCAATATCGTAAATATGCGTTAACTAAGAACGCATGCTGAAAATGGCCATCTGCCCTTAATTTCAACAAGCAGTTCAAATAAAGACAAGCAGTAGAAGGGATACATATAACCTACTTATGACGATCTAAAGATCAGGAAAAATGTGAGCCCGCTTCTTCAGCGTGGCTGAGGAAATAGGTGAATAGTACACAATGTTCTTGGTCACGACAATAGACTTGGCTTCCTCTTCACCGATGCGTTCCACTGTTTTTTCCTGCTCGGCATGCGTGACATACTGCTTGGAGATTTTAGAGGATTTTTCAATCGATATATCAAAAATAGCGACCAATTCGGAAGAACGGATAATTTTCTCGCCACCCAGATGAATGTACATGTCCCCTCACTCCTTAGCGTTCAACCTGTCCGGCATGAACATGATAAATACTGGCATCTTTGAGCTTGTCAACGTTCAGGCTCTCGATTCCCGTAGCTGTAATAAAGGTTTGCACCTTACTCTGGAACGTTTCGATCAGCTGCGTCTGACGGAAAGGATCCAGCTCAGACAACACATCGTCAAGCAGCAGGACCGGATATTCTCCGATTTCTTCGTGGATCAGTTCAATCTCCGCAAGTTTAAGGGACAACGCCGTTGTGCGCTGCTGCCCCTGCGAACCATACGTTTGTACTTCCCGGTCGTTAATGAAAAAGGACAGGTCATCCCGGTGCGGCCCACTAAGGGTTGTGCCCCGGCGAATCTCCTGCTCTTTCATTTGTGATAATTTTATCATAAATTGGTCCATTAAAACAGCTTCATCTTCCTCAGCGGCTTCACTGAAGGATGGAAGATAGGCCAGACGCAGCACTTCTCCGCCTCCGGTGATCCCCTGATGAATCGTTTCGGCCCACTTTTGCAGTTTCTTTATGAATTGTTTCCTTTTTTTGACGATTTTAACACCATGCTCCGCCAGCTGTTCATTCCAGATCTCAAGCATCGTCTGGGCAGATGCATCCTTGCCCCATAACTGCTTCAGCAGGTTGTTTCGCTGAACCAGCACTTTCTGATACTGCTGAAGATGGTATAGATAGCCTGGCGCCACCTGCCCGATCTCCATGTCAAGAAACCGGCGGCGTACCCCCGGTGTACCTTTGACAATCTCCAGATCTTCCGGTGCAAACATGACCACATTAAGCGCACCGACAAAATCGCTTAACTTTCGCTGCTCAAGCCCGTTAATTTTGGCCTTCTTCCCTTGTTGCGACAAAGACAGCTCTAGATTGACAGTTCCATACTTTTTGTCGACTTCTGCTGCAAGCCTGGCTCGTTCCTCACCGAAACGGATCAACTCCTTGTCGCGGGATGTACGGTGGCTCTTGGTGAGCGCAAGCACAAAGATGGCCTCTGCAAGATTGGTTTTACCTTGGGCATTTTGCCCAATTAACAGATTCACTGGACCGAAAGATTCCAGTTTCAGATGTTCATAATTGCGGAACTGCTGCAGATCAATGCTGTTGACAAACAAGCGGTTACCCTCCCTTTTATCCCGTCCGTCAGGAGGCAGCAGGGATCAAACTGTTTATTCTGCGGCAACTTCGAACGCGCCTTCTCCGTCCACCTCAACGATATCCCCAGGGTATAACTTGCGTCCCCGGCGTTCTTCTGGCTCTTTATTCACACGTACAAGTCCTTCCTGAAGCAGGGCTTTGGCCATGCCTCCGGTCGGGATGCAATCTGCCAGTTTCAAAAATTGGTCAAGCTTAATATATTCCGTACGAATCGTTACTCGGTTCACTGGAATCTTCCTTTCGTTAGTTGGTCGTCCGGTAAGGCAAGATGACGTAAAGGCTGTGACTGTCATCCAGCGGCTTCAAAATGATCGGGCTCATGACGCCGGTAAAAGCAATCATCAGCTGCTCACTCTCCACCACTTTCAGCACATCCAGCATATATTTGGAGTTGAACGAGATTTTCAGCGGATCGCCGGTAAATTCGGCAGGTTCAATTTCTTCTCTTACTTTCCCCAGCTCAGAGGAGCTTGATGAAATTTCGATTGTTCCGGATTCCATCGTCTGCATGCGCACAATGTTGGTTTTTTCTTCACGAGACAGCAAATAGGCCCGGTCAATTGACTCACTTAATTTTTTTGTATCCAAAACAAGTTCTGTTTTGTACGAAGTCGGAATAATTCTAGAAGTATCCGGATATGTTCCGTCCAAAATGCGTGAATAGAACAGGACACGATCAATTTTGAACAGGACCTGGTTGTCGGCAACAACGATATCCACAAGTGTATTTTGATCCGGCACAATTTTGCTGAGTTCGTTCAGCGTTTTACCCGAGATGACGACATTGTTGAAACGTACTCCCTCTGCATTATCCAGCATTGCTGAACGAGTAGCAAGACGGTGACGGTCGGTTGCCACAAATTTCAACTCATTATCCCCAAGGCTCCAGAGTACACCCGTCAGGATTGGAGTCGTTTCGTGGGTGGAAATGGAGAATACCGTTTGCTTCACCATGTTCTTAAGCAGATCTCCAGGAATGGAGACCGTTTGGTTCTCTTCGATGCTTGGCAATACCGGGAATTCTTCCGGATCCAGACCAACCAGCTGAATTTCGGTAGCGCCTGCTGAGATGAAGGTGTTGAAATTGTCTTTGACCTCCATGTGGATTTCCTGGGAAGGCAGTTTTTTGATGATCTCGACAAAAAACTTGGCTGGCAGTACAACACTACCTGGTTGTTCAACCTGAACTACGCTTTTATCTCCCTCTTCAAGCGGGATAAAGGATTGAATCGATATATCCGTGTCACTTGCTGTCAACGTCACACCTTGATGATTAACGTCGAATTTGATCCCGCTCAAGATGGGGATTGTCGTGCGGCTGGAGATGGCTTTGGATACATGCTGGATAGATTCGTTCAGATAGCTTTTCATTATGCTGATTTTCATGGTTTCACTCCTAGCGGATTTTTTGGGTGTTTGGGTATTGAAAGGTGTTAATCAAAAGGCCGGAGGCCGAGCTTCAAACGGCGTATTTGGAGATGATATCTTTTAGATCTTTATAGTAATAATAGTAATAGGGGCACTGAATATGTGGATAAGTGGGTATAAACCCATAAAATTAAGCCTATCCACATGTGTACACGTTGTGCATAGGCTTGGGACTTGTTCAGGTTTGATTCTTTATTTTTTCGGTTAAGTTGTTGATAACTTTATAGAGCTCCTGATCGACTTTGATCGATTGGGAGATTTTTTCGTGTGCATGAATGACTGTCGTATGATCTCGTCCTCCGAATGCTTCCCCAATTTTGGGCAAAGAGAAATCGGTCAGTTCACGCGATAGATACATGGCAATCTGTCTAGGGAAAGCAACGGCTTTGGTCCGCTTCCGTGCTTTGAAATCTTCAAGCTTAAGGCTGTAATACTCGCCGACCTTTTGTTGGATGTCTTGAATAGTGATCATTTTAGGACGGCTGGAAGGAATGATATCCTTCAATGCTTCTGCAGCCAGATGAGTCGTTACGTCTTGATTCGTCAGTGAAGAGTAGGCAACTACTCGAATTAGTGCACCTTCCAGTTCACGAATATTGGTGTCGATCTGGTTGGCGATGTACATCATTGCTTCGTTAGGAATATCGAGGTTTTCCGCACGCGCCTTTTTACGCAAAATGGCGATCCGTGTCTCGAGATCCGGAGGCTGGATATCCGTAATTAATCCCCATTCGAAGCGGGAACGAAGCCGCTCTTCCAGGGTCGGAATTTCCTTCGGTGGTCTGTCGCTGGAGATAATGATCTGTTTCCGCTCCTCATGCAGCGCATTAAACGTATGGAAAAATTCCTCTTGTGTCGATTCTTTTCCCGCCAAGAACTGAATATCATCTATAAGCAGAATATCGACATTCCGGTATTTGTTACGGAAGCTCTCCCCGCGGTTGTCACGGATGGAGTTAATGAATTCGTTCGTAAATTTCTCAGATGACAAATAAACAACCTTGCTCCCCGGATCATGCTCCAAAACGTAATGGCCAATGGCATGCATCAAGTGGGTTTTGCCGAGTCCAACTCCCCCGTATAAAAACAAAGGATTGTACGCTTTGGCGGGCGCTTCAGCGACCGCCAGCGATGCGGCATGGGCAAAACGGTTGCCTGGTCCAATGACAAATGTATCGAATGTATATTTTGGATTCAGCATGCTGAGTACCGCTTCTTCCTGAACTACCGTAGGCGTTGGTGCCGGCAGCTGCGGATCCGGTTCAGCAGGCTTGTTCTCTTCGATGACAAATTTCACATCGACTTGTTTGCCTAGCAGTTCATATACTGTCGAGCCAACCAATTTGGTGTAACGGCTCTCCAGCCATTCGACGGCAAACGTAGTTGGCGCGGAAATGACGATTGAACTGTCATTCAGCTTCGTTGCTTTGGTGGCTTTGAACCAGGTATCGAAGCTGGGTTTGCTGAGCTTGTTTTGTATGATTGATAAAATTTGCTGCCATAAATCAGAAGTATGGCTGTCCACAGACTGTCACTCCTTTTACATGTTCCAAGTGTGGCTTAAGCCATGATGCAGTGTCGAAATACGAGATATATTGTTGAATTTATCCCCAAACCCCCGCAGGTCGAAAACAAAAAAAGAATGAACAACGGAAAATTGTTCACAACTTTATCCACAGGCTGTTGATAATATTATGAGTCAGATCACATATTCACATCCAAAAGTAATACAATCATAGCAAAAGAAGCCCCGCATTTCAACGTATCGCGAGATTTTATCCACAAATTCAATAACTTGTGTATAATTTTTAATCACAACACAATATATTGTTTATAAATTGTTTAATTTTCGACAGGATGAACCAGAAAGCCAAAATGTTTTATACACAGGTTGTCCGTCGAAAATCGCTGAATTGTGTGTAAAATGACCCCAAAGTTGTGAATAACACGTCTGTGGATAACCACGTATTCAGAATGGCAGGTTTGGGGATCTGTTGAAGTTCGCCTCTTTAACCTCATCTAGGGTTGTTTGCATAAGCTGGGTTTTGAGGGATCGAAAATGGAGGCAGTCAAGCCGATTAGCATGAAAAGAGGCAGGTTGACGTGCTGGATGGATGGAGGAAGGATGACATGAATTTCGGGTGTGATTGCTGAATTTGAATTAATAGATTGAACCAAATAAATGGACGAAAAAAAGAGGTTGTTCCTTAAGGCCAACGTGTGGTCTAAGTGAACAACCTCTTTTTTGGTGATTATTGAGGAAACATTTACTCGGTTCTTAAGGACAATTTGCGCTGGAATTCCGCAATATCTGCATATTCCTCTTCAAGTTTGCGCGAGATGCGAATGAAAATGGGGAGCAGTTCACGGTAAATTGCTGCGTTTTCTCGAACAGGGGTATGTCTGTGTGTTGTACCCACCATAGAAGAGACGGCATGAAGTGACTTGATTCGTCCTGTAGCGTACAGACCAAGGACCACGGCGCCCAGACAGGAGCTTTCGAAGCTCTCCGGGACAACGACCTCCTGATTGAAAATATCGGACATCATCTGACGCCAGAGAGGGGAACGTGCGAATCCTCCGGTAGCCTGAATGGAGGTTGGTTGCCCGATCTGTTCTTCCATGGCCAGCAAGACGGTATACAGGTTGAAAATAACCCCTTCCAGAACAGCACGAATCATGTGCTCTTTCTGATGATGGAGAGTCAAACCAAAGAAGGAACCACGGGCATCCGGATTCCATAGTGGGGCACGCTCTCCTGATAAATAAGGATGGAACAGTAGTCCTTCAGATCCCGGACTGACTCGCTCAGCAATTTTGGTTAGGACGTCGTACGAATTGATACCAAGCCTTTTCGCTGTTTCCACTTCAGACGCTGCGAATTCGTCACGCACCCAGCGAAACAGCATGCCACCGTTATTCACAGGCCCGCCAACGACCCAGAGATCCTCAGTAAGGGCATAACAGAAGGTCCGTCCTTTGGGATCGGTAACAGGGCGATCAACGACCGTACGAATGGCACCACTGGTACCAATAGTTGCTGCCACAACTCCAGGCTCGATGGCGTTTACGCCGAGATTGGATAAAACCCCGTCACTTGCTCCGATCACAAAAGGAGTAGAGGGGGATAGTCCCATTTTTTCTGCACATTCGCTGTCCATTCCCTCTATAGTATATGTCGTTGGAACAAGCTTCGAGAGGTGTTCAGGTGTGATCCCTGCAACCTCCAGCGCTTCCGTATCCCAATCCAGCTCTTCCAGATTGAGAAGACCGGTGCAGGAAGCGATGGAATGATCCACTATATATTGTCCGAACAAACGGAAGAACAGATACTCTTTAATGGAGATAAACTTGGCTGTACGCTGGAAAAGATCAGGTTCATCATGACGCAGCCACATGAGCTTGGTTAGTGGAGACATGGGATGGATAGGTGTACCTGTACGCAAATAGATGCGATGACCTTGCCCGCTCTCCTGTAATTGGGCTGACCAGGCTGCACTTCGGTTATCGGCCCAAGTAATGCAGCGAGTGAGCGGCTTATGATCTTGGCCCATGGCAATCACACTGTGCATGGCAGAGCTGCAGGACAAAAACATGATTTGTCCTGCACTTACGCCGCTCTGATCCATGATCCCACGTACGGAGCGAATAGCGGCTTGTACAATTTCCTCCGGATCCTGCTCAGCTACATCAGGCGCAGGTGTATATAGAGGATATTCCTGAGTTGAAGTGCTCACAACCTCACCTTGCTCCGTAAATAGTACGGATTTGGTGCTGGTGGTCCCGATATCCATGCCAATCATATATTTTTTCATTTGGTGTAATCCTTCTTTCCCTTGATACGGTGAAATTTTATCTTCTAATAGATGCAATCTTAAATCACGGTACTAAGCAGCAAAATAAAGATCAGTCCAACGACGGATAATAGTGTTTCCATAACGGTCCACGTTTTCAGTGTCTGGGAGACGCTCATATTAAAGAACTCCTTAATCATCCAGAAGCCCGCGTCATTCACGTGGGACAAAACAAGTGAGCCTGCACCAGTAGCAAGTACAACCAGCTCAATATTAGCTCCTGGAGTCAGCGCTAGAACCGGAGCAACGATACCAGCTGCCGTAGTCATGGCGACCGTTGCCGAG
Source organism: Paenibacillus pabuli (assembly GCF_039831995.1). Classification (NCBI taxonomy): domain Bacteria; kingdom Bacillati; phylum Bacillota; class Bacilli; order Caryophanales; family Paenibacillaceae; genus Paenibacillus; species Paenibacillus pabuli. Next base: position 802,193 of record NZ_JBDOIO010000005.1, on the reverse strand, counting down.
CCTGTGGCTACCCGAATCAGTGCAGCTACCAGCCAAGCAAACAAAATGACGTTGATATTGGCATGAGTAGCGACTTCTGCGATCGCATTGCCGACACCGCTATTGATCAAGACTTGTTTAAATGCGCCGCCCCCACCAATAATGAGGATGATGGTCGCCGTAGGCGCCAGACATTCACTGGTAAAGCGGGAAATATCGTGTTTCGTAAATCCGCGTGCGAAGCCGAGCGAAAAGAGGGCAAACACAACGGATATCAACAGGGCAATGATCTCATGCCCGATAAACTCACTGAAGACCGTAAAGCCGCTTGTGGCATTGGGGTCTACGATATTGGCAATGGAGCCGATCAGCATAAGGATGACTGGCAGCAAGATCGTAAACAGGGTAATGCCGAACCCTGGAAGATTGGTGCTTTTTTTCGTTGCGAACTGCTCTGCCAGCTCCGCTGGCGGTTCAGTGTGTATTCTTTTGCCGATAAATTTACCGAACAAAGGACCTGCAATAATAGCTGTCGGAATACCAACAATGAGGGAGTACAGAATGGTTTTCCCTAAATCGGCGTTGAATGCATCAATAGCAATCATTGGAGCCGGATGCGGTGGAACCAGACCATGTACAGTCGACAGACCCGCCAAAATCGGAATCCCGATCTGCAGGAGCGACATATTCGTTTTGCGTGCAACGGTGAAAATGATCGGAATCAGCAGAATTACGCCAACTTCGAAGAAGACAGGAATACCCACGATAAATCCAACGATCATCATGGCCCAGTGCACACGTTTAACGCCGAAGCGATCAACCAGTGTGGTCGCGATTCGTTCGGCACCGCCTGATTCAGCCATCATTTTACCCAGCATCGTGCCAAGCCCGATAACAATGGCTATTGTTCCAAGCGTACCGCCGAGTCCGCCTGTAATGGACGAGATGACATCGGCAGGTTTCATGCCTGCAAGCAGACCAAGCATCAATGCGGATATTAAAAGGGTAACGAAGGGATTCCATTTATATTTGGAGATCAACACGATCAGAAATACGATCGCAATCAATGTCCAAACTAATAATGTTGCATTATGGGATAGTCCAAAAAGAGTGCTCATGATGTATGCTCCTTTGTTTTGAATATAAACGCTTACAAGTGAATTTGCCGTCAGGGAAGTTTTTCTCCCTATAATATGTCCAAAAATATGAAACTAAATCGCATTTTGTATACTTGTCGACAAGTTGAGCGGCAATCCATCCAGCCGGATGTGATTGCGAGTAGTCGACAGTATTTAAACCCAAAATGTAAACTTTAAAACGTTCTCGTTTCATTGTTAGGAGTCGAAGCTTTCATGCAGGGTTTTGCCGGAATCCTGAAAGTACGTACGCACTCCGGCCTGAATGGATGCTTTGTCACCTGATTCAAGTGCTTCAATGAGCAATCGGTGTTTTTGAATTACAGCGCTTACTTTTGGATCGCCCTGAACAAACACCCTTCGGGTTGTGAGCAGCATAACCGTCATGACAACATAACGAATGCTTCTCCATAAATGGGAAATACGGGAATGCTCGGCGGCCTCGATGATGGTCTCATGGAAGGTCAGATCCTGATAAGCAAACTCGATGGCATCCTGATGCCTGCCAGCCAGCTCCATTTTGTCCAGTATATTACGAAGCGAAGTAATCAATTGCTCGGGAACGGACCCGGCAAGTCGCTGCTGGACAAAGCTCTCAATCAGAAAACGGACATCGTACAGCTCTTCAACATCCTTGATCTTCAATCCAAGAACGACCACACCCATCCGTTCAAGCCGAATCAGGCCTTCATTCGACAGTGTTCTCAAAGCTTCGCGGACAGGTGATCGACTGCTTTCAAAATCAGCGGCGATTCGATTCTCAGACAAAATTTCTCCAGGACGCAGGGTTCCACTGATGATGCGCAGCCTTAATTCGCAGGCGATGGCTTCCCCGCGGGAAGCTCCCTGCAGCCAGGAAGAAGGAAACAACATAATGGCTAACGCTCCTATTCAAATAATCAGTTCATGTAGGTCCAACATTCGGTACTCCATCCAAATGGACCTGTACACTGATCATAGCACAACCTTTTTGCAGTTTGCATGCTGTCTGAAAGGAAGCCAAAGTCCATAACATAGTTTCTTCTTCTTGCCGTTTTTCAAAGAGCCCAGTTTCATTACTTTTGTAAACCAAAGAGAGTTAGGGTAATGCGAAAATTTCCTCAATGGATACGTAAGTATACTTGTATACAAGATGTGTTTTTTATCCTACACCTTTCTTGAAAGCTTGTAAACCTTCAAATTAAAGCGGATACATTAAATTTTAAATTGGCAAAAGTATTTATAAATTCGCTAAGTGAGTTGAGAAAGATAATTAGAGAGTTTGTCACCTTCAGGAGGGAGACGTAGATCGATTTACCAAGGAAATTTCCTATGAATAAAATAAGTTAAATCCGTTATCCACATGTGAATAACTTCAGGTTATTAAAGTGGAGGGAGAGAGGTGAGTGAGAAATCCAGATCGGGGTGTGGATAACCCTTGAAGTGACGAATATAAAGACTGCGCAAAGCCAGTTGGGGATAACTTTTCTCGCATCAGAATTCTTTTATTCAAAATCAAATTCTGCGGTAAGGAGTACGAGCTCTGAAGGGAAGGCTGGAAAGGGCTTTAAAAAGAGGGAGAATCTAAGGGGGATAGAGTTGACTTTTCCAGGTGTACGTGGTTAAATGTATAAAGGTGTTTTCTGTGAAGATGAAAATGATTCATCACATAAGTATTTCCTTGTAAGGAGGTGCAATACATTGAGACCTACATTCAAACCGAACGTAAGCAAACGTAAAAAAGTTCATGGTTTCCGGAAAAGAATGAGCACGAGCAACGGCCGTAAAGTTTTGGCTGCACGTCGCCTGAAAGGCCGTAAAGTCCTGAGTGCTTAATGCATGAGAAGACCACCGAGTGTGGTCTTTTTTTTCTTAAAATGTGTCATTTTAGACTGGATGCTGATAAAGATCGGGCCTAAATTGGCTGCGAAAAAGGTTAGTTCTCTCATTGAAGAACGATCAATCAGTTACGAAATTTTTTAAAAAAGTTTCCTTATATATAATGAAGTTGTCATTAGAGCGGTTTACCGTTATTCAAGAAAGCCTATACTAAATCAGTAATGAGGCCTCCGTCAATATGGATGGTGGAGAACAGCAAGGAGAAGCGCCGTGTATAAAAGACTGCGTTTGCGAAACCGGGCGGACTTTAGCCGCGTATACCGGTATGGGAAATCTTTTGCCAATCATCAATTTGTGGTGTATGGCTGCCGCCGTAAAGATACGGAGCAATTCCGGGTAGGTGTATCATGCAGCAAGAAAATCGGAAACGCTGTTGTACGAAACCGGATGAGACGCATGATTAAGGAAATTATAAGGCACCGTGAAAAAGAGATTGTCACACAAATGGACCTGATCTTCATCGTGAGAAAAGGTGCGCTGGACATGACCTATCAGGAAATGGAGAAAAGTCTGCTGCACGTCATGCGCAAAGCGGCTCTTCTTAAGCCTAACAAACGGTAAGCTTCGGTTTATTTGTCCTCCTAATTATGGTATGATTTACGGTGGAATGGAATGGTTAAGAGAGGGGTTATGAAGTGTCGCGATTGAAGACATCAAAGGGGAAGTGGATTCTCCTCATTGCAGTCATTGCAATGGTCACTGTACTCGCCGGATGTACTCCACAAGGAGCCGGGGTTACTACGGAAGATCTGAAGAATAGTGGCTCATTCTGGCAAAGCAATGTTGTGTACTGGTTCTCACTGGCGCTCGATACATTCGCCAACTGGTTTAACGGTGAATATGGACTAGCTGTCCTAGTCATGGTGCTGATTGTGCGGACGTTGATTTTGCCACTAACAATGAAGCAGGTCCGCAGCTCCAAAGCCATGCAGGCAATTCAGCCGCAGTTGAAGGAGATTCAAGCCAAGTATAAAGATACACCTGAGAAAGTTCAGCAAGAAACGATGAAGTTGTTTCAGGAGAATAAAGTTAATCCGATGGCGGGTTGTCTACCGCTTATCATTCAGATGCCGATTTACATCGCACTTTATAACTCAATTTACGGAAACTCCAGTCTGAGAACCCATGATTTCTTGTGGCTCCAGCTCGGGGAACCGGATCACCTGTTTATACTGCCTGTGCTGGCTGCCATCACAACATTCGTACAAACATGGATGATGATGCGCATGAATCCTGCACAACAGGTTGGACCGATGCAGTTTATGCTGTGGGTTTACCCTATCTTGATCTTCGTGATGTCCTACCAGTTCCCGTCAGCACTTCCGCTGTACTGGTTCTACAGTAACATCTACACGATCGTGCAAAACTATTTCCTTTACCGGAATAATGATAAAGTCGTGGCTGAAGTCAACGTGAAGCAGAATAGTTCCTCCAAAAATGGAGCTAAACGCAAAAACGGTGGCAAGGCAACCGTCTCTGGAAAAGGGTCGAAAGGGGCCAAAAAATCGAAATGACCAAAGTCATTGCGTCAGGAAAAACCGTTGAAGATGCTGTAAACCAAGGATTGGCTGAGCTTGGCGTGAGCCGGGACAAGGTCGAGATACAAGTGTTAGAGCAGCCGTCAAAAGGATTCCTGGGTTTGATCGGGGTAAAGGCGGCGAAAGTTGAAGTCAAGCTTCTGCCTGTGCCCGAAGCTGTACCACAGCGGGTCGAGCCGGCCGCACATGTACCTCAGGTTGAAGCTAAGCTTGAGGATGTCGCAGCTAAAAATCCCTATGAGGAAGCGGCTGCTTTCTTGAAAGAAGTAGCAGCAGGTATGGGACTGGATGTTGAAGTGGATATCAAAAAACAGCGGGATGGACATATCTTCAATATTGCCGGGGAAGACCTTGGCATGATTATTGGCAGGCGTGGACAGACCCTGGATGCACTTCAATATCTAACGAACATTGTAGCTAACCGTTATTCGGAAAGTTTCGTTCGAATTGTGCTGGATGCGGAGAATTTCCGTCAACGCCGGCGGAAGACGCTTGAGGATCTGGCTGAACGCCTGGCGGGACAAGCGATCCGTTCCGGCAAGGAAGTTGTCCTGGAGCCGATGCCTCCACTTGAACGCAAAGTCATTCATGCGAAACTGCAAAATCACCCGCAGATTAAGACGTACAGTAAGGGCGAAGAGCCCAATCGGCGCGTGGTCATTATGACGAAATAACACGAAATTGAAGACGCAATGGCTTCCTGCCCGGTGCAGAAGCCATTGCTTTTTTCGTAGATAAGTATGTTGATGAGAACTCAAACCATGAAATTCAGATGTCGGTCCGAAGGACAACCATTTTAAAATAGAGCAGGGAGAGATAACGATGATCAGTGATACGATCACAGCGATATCCACGGCTGTTGGCGAAGCAGGGATTGCTGTTATTCGGGTCAGCGGTCCGGATGCAGTATCGGAGACGGAGAAAATTTTCCGCAGTAAAACCCCTTTAACCCAAGCCGCATCTCATACCGTTCACTACGGTCATATCATTGAACCTGGCAGCGGTGAGAAAATTGAAGAAGTGTTGGTTACGGTTATGCGGGCACCTCGTTCATTTACAACGGAAGATGTAGTTGAGATTAGTGCGCATGGTGGAGTAGTCTCCGTGAAAAGGGTTTTGGATCTCCTGCTTCAGCTCAATATTCGCCTTGCAGAGCCAGGTGAATTTACGAAGCGAGCTTTCCTGAATGGACGGATTGATCTGTCACAGGCCGAAGGCGTCATGGATCTCATTCGTTCCAAGTCGGATCGAGCGTTCTCGGTAGCACTCAAACAAGTGGAGGGAAAGCTGTCTTCCAAACTGCGTGATCTGAGACATACTTTGGTGGAAACTCTGGCTCATATCGAAGTGAACATTGACTATCCCGAGCATGACGTGGAGTCGCTAACCGCTGATTTTATTAAAGAAAAATCCAGTCTGGTCATGACTGAAATTGATAAATTGCTGGTAACGGCAGAACAGGGCAAGATATTACGTGAAGGAATTACGACAGCAATTGTAGGGCGGCCGAACGTAGGAAAATCCTCATTGCTTAATGCACTCGCTCAGGACAACCGGGCTATTGTAACAGACATTCCGGGAACGACGCGAGATGTCATTGAGGAATTTGTTACGATTAACAACATCCCGCTTAAGCTGCTGGATACAGCCGGCATTCGGGAAACGATGGACGTCGTCGAGAGAATCGGGGTAGAACGATCCCGCTCTGCCGTTGCAGAAGCCGATCTGTTGTTGATGGTGATTAATGCGGCAGAGCCACTGCACCAGGATGAGATCGAATTATTGGAACAAATCCGCGGTAGACAATCAATTATCATTATGAATAAAATGGACTTAGCGCCGCAGGCAGACCGCGACATTCTGCTTCGTTACATCCCGGAAGAGCGCCTTGTTCCGATGTCGGTGAAGGATGATCTGGGTGTTGATCGCTTGGAAGAGGCCATCTCTACCTTGTTCTTCAGTGGCAAGCTGGAGTCGGCAGACTTGACGTATGTCAGCAATGTACGCCATATTGCTTTGCTCAAAAAGGCGAAGCAATCCTTAGTTGATGCATACGAGGCAGCAGAACAGCTCATTCCAATTGATATGATTCAGATTGATGTACGTCTCGCGTGGGAGCACCTTGGTGAGATTGTGGGCGATACGGCACATGACGCGCTGATTGATCAGATTTTCTCCCAGTTCTGTCTAGGAAAGTAAAATGAACAAACATACTTCTTGTGAAAAGTAGTATGATAATGAAGTCCATTCCTTGTGAATGGTCAGCATGGCAATGACGTCTGTAGAAACTACAGACTTGATGGCTTGATATAGATGGGAATGTCTCCGAGGTGAATAAGGAGGGCATTCGACTTTTTTACAATAGACCGTGTGCATAGGATTCAAACATGCTGCGGCATAAGGAGGTAAACAAGAATGGCTTTTGATGGCGGCAGCTATGATGTAATCGTCGTTGGTGCTGGACATGCGGGTGTGGAATCGGCACTGGCCGCAGCCCGCATGGGATCCAAAACACTGATGATTACCATCAATCTGGATATGGTGGCTTTCATGCCTTGTAACCCATCCATTGGGGGACCGGCTAAAGGACATGTCGTGCGCGAGATTGATGCGCTTGGCGGTGAGATGGGACGGAATATTGACAAGACGTTTATTCAGATGAGAATGCTCAACACAGGGAAAGGTCCTGCAGTTCACGCTCTGCGTGCTCAGGCAGACAAGTTCTCTTATCAGCATAAAATGAAAGAAACGATGGAGAATGAGCGCAATCTGACCATGCGTCAAGGCATGGTAGACCGCTTGATCGTCGAAGACGGCAAATGTGTGGGTGTAGTAACTCAGACGGGTACAGAGTACCGGGCCAAAGCAGTTGTTCTGACTACAGGCACTTATCTGCGTGGTAAAGTCATCATGGGTGAGTTGATGTACGAAAGCGGACCGAACAACCAACAGCCTTCGCTCAAATTGTCCGAGCATTTGCGGGAACTCGGTTTCGATCTGGTTCGTTTCAAAACAGGTACACCACCTCGTGTGCATAAGGATACAATTGATTTTAGCAAAACGGAAATTCAGCCTGGTGATGATGAACCGAAATTCTTCTCGTATGAGACAGAATCCTCCGATAATGAACAACTGCCATGCTGGTTGACGTACACTTCGGTTGAAACACATCAGATCATCAATGATAACCTGCATCGTGCACCGATGTTCTCGGGCGTCATTGAAGGTACGGGGCCGCGTTACTGCCCATCCATTGAAGACAAGATTGTCCGTTTCAGCGACAAGCCGAAACATCAGATCTTCCTGGAGCCAGAAGGCAAAAATACATCCGAGTATTATGTACAAGGGCTGTCCACCAGTCTGCCGGAGGATGTTCAGCTCGCCGTTCTGCGCTCGATTCCCGGAATGGAAAAAGTGGAAATGATGCGTAACGGCTATGCTATTGAATACGATGCGATGGTTCCTACACAGCTCTGGCCTTCACTTGAAACGAAGCGCCTGCCAGGTCTTTTCACGGCTGGACAAATCAATGGTACTTCCGGTTATGAAGAAGCGGCAGGACAAGGGATTATGGCTGGGATTAACGCAGCACGTAAAGTACAAGGCCAAGAGCCGGTTATCCTTGATCGTTCCCAAGGCTATATTGGCGTGTTGATTGACGACCTGGTGACAAAGGGAACAAACGAGCCTTACCGTTTGCTCACCTCACGTGCCGAGTACCGTTTGCTGCTTCGCCATGATAATGCAGATCTGCGTTTGACCGAAATTGGTCACGACATTGGTCTGGTTTCAGATGAGCGCTATGCCAAATTCCTCGACAAGAAGGCTAAAGTGGATGCAGAAGTTGAACGTCTAAAAGCGGCTAAGGCACGTCCTGCGGATGTGAATCCGAAGCTTGAAGAGTTTGGCTCCACACCGATTCAGGATGGAAGCACACTGCTTACCCTATTGCGTCGTCCGGAAATTACGTATGACTGGATTGAACAGGTCTCACCCTCTGAGGTGGAACTGACAGCAGATATGAAGGAACAAGTAGAGATTCAAATCAAATATGCGGGTTATATTGAGAAACAATTGATCCACGTGGAACGTTTGCAAAAGATGGAGAAAAAGAAAATTCCGGATACGATTGAGTATAATGATGTACATGGTCTGGCTATGGAAGCGAAGCAAAAACTATCCACGATTCGTCCCATTTCAATTGGGCAGGCTTCCCGGATTGCAGGGGTGACTCCTGCGGACATCTCGATTTTGCTGGTCTACCTGGAGCATTATAATCGTGTAACTGCAGCAAGGGGACAATAATGGACGATATTCAACAGCAATTGCAGCATCGGCTGAAAGAGCATGGGTTGGAGCTGGATGAACGCCAGCTGGAACAGTTCGAATTGTATTTTCAGGAGCTGGTATCCTGGAATGAAAAGATGAACCTGACGGGTATTACGGAACGGGAACAGGTGTATACGAAGCATTTTTATGACTCGGTATCCCTGGCCTTTTATACGGATATGACCAAGGTGGAAAAGCTTGCGGATATTGGGTCTGGAGCAGGCTTCCCCGGCATTCCGCTCAAGATCTGCTTCCCGCATATCAAGTTGACTATTATTGATTCACTCAATAAACGTATTGGCTTTTTGCAGCATGTCGTGGATACACTCGGTCTAACCGGAGTGGAATTAATTCATGGCCGGGCGGAGGAGCTGGGACGCAAAGAAGGATACCGGGACAGCTACGATCTGGTTACTGCGCGCGCAGTAGCGAAGCTGGCAGTACTGAATGAATTCTGTTTGCCTTTTGTTCGCAAAGGCGGGATGTTTGCGGCAATGAAAGGCGGAGATCCTCGGGAAGAAATGAAGGAAGCAGAATTTAGCTTCAATCAGCTGAGAGGACGGGTAAAAGCCGTTCATCCATTCCAGCTGCCAGTAGAAGAGTCAGCGCGTCATATCATCTTGATACAAAAGTTTGATAAAACGCCTCACAAATATCCTCGTAAACCGGGGACACCACTCAAGACCCCATTGGTGCAATAGGAAAAGTTGGGTAAACCAGTATACTTTGATTACTTCGTGTATTTTTGGGCGAACTATTGATATTTAAATATACAAATTTGATAGTCAGATAATTAAAAATATTGATGAGGATGTTTCACGTGAAACATCCTTTTTTTATTTTCACATACATACTGGAAAGCGAGTAACAATTCAAAAACAAAACAGGTGATAAAAAGGAGGAAATCAGGCTAAAACCGACAAGATGCTCGGAGAAAAAGCAGGAAAATTAGGAGAGTTTAAAGAATAGGTTAGAATAGGATTATGATAGAAAAGATGATAGAATAGAAGTAGCCGATCCTGTGTATCAGAGGTCATAGATTATAGATTATATATAAATAGATTTTGCATGAAGTATAGACATTTATTCAGAACGTGATGTATAAAGCAAAACTTATTCGAAGAACGACAACATATGAGGGGTCGCATATAGAATAAGAAGCACCTGCACTGTTGCGGGAGCTATTACGAAACTAGGTGGTAATATACGGAATGAAAGAACAATTTTCGAAGTTGTTTGGTTTGGCGGAGCGCAATAACGGAGATGAAGTGAAACAAATTCCGGTAGGTGAAATAGTAAGCAGCCCGTATCAACCTCGTACGATTTTTGACGATGATAAAATTGATGAGTTGTTGCAGACAATCAAAACCCATGGGATCATCCAGCCGATTGTCGTCCGTGTACGGAATGGATCGTATGAGATTATTGCCGGGGAACGTCGCTGGCGTGCGGTTCGAAAACTGGGATTGGAGCATATTCCAGCCATTGTACGCGAGTTTAATGATTCTCAGGCCGCTTCCATTGCCTTGATCGAGAACCTGCAGCGTGAAGGTCTCACGGCTATTGAAGAAGCCGTTGCGTATCAAAAGTTGATAGATCTTCACCAGCTGACCCAAGAGAGTCTTGCACAGCGATTGGGCAAAAGCCAATCAACCATCGCTAATAAAATCCGGTTATTACAACTCCCGGAAGGGATCAAGACTGCATTGATGGAACGGAAGATATCGGAGCGTCACGCAAGAGCGTTGTTATCACTGGACTCAGAAGAACTGCAAATGAAATTGCTCGGCGAGATTATTGAAAAAGAGCTGAACGTAAAACAAACTGAAGCAAGGGTTGCCTTCTACAAGGAAGCTTCCAAAATCAAAAAATCAAAACGCATCTCATTTACCAAAGATGTCAGACTCGCTCTAAATACAATTCGCCAATCGATTGATATGGTATCCGGTTCCGGTATGGATATCAAAACCAAAGAAGCAGATCACGAAGATCATTACGAGATCGTCATTCATATTCCAAAACGCAAATAGTTGAAGCTTAAGGCGGCAATGGGGCCGCTTTTTCTGTCTATAGAGCTGGTTGAGGCTTGAATTGAAGAACGTGTTTGAAGAACGGAACGGTAGTTGTTGTTTGTGTGGACGATAGCCACCTGCTTTTAGTTAACTGTATCTCACAACCTACAAGAAAAGACTCCTATTTTATTTGAGGTGAAGTAATTGTCTAAGATTATGGCCGTAGCAAATCAAAAGGGCGGTGTGGGGAAGACGACGACATCTGTTAACTTGGGTGCAGGACTGGCTTCACTCGGGAAAAGGGTACTTCTTGTTGATATTGACCCTCAGGGGAATACGACTAGTGGAGTCGGAATCAACAAAGCAGATGTGGCCAATTGTATATATGATGTCATCATTAATGAAGTACATCCTCAGGAAGCCATTGTGGAAACCCAAATTGAAGGCCTTCATATCATACCTGCAACGATTCAACTTGCCGGAGCCGAGATTGAGTTGGTATCCACTATATCACGTGAAGTTCGTCTGAAAAAATCACTCGCCATGGTGAAAAAAAACTATGATTACATACTGATCGATTGCCCACCATCCCTTGGCATGTTAACGATCAATTCGTTAACCGCTTCCGACTCGGTGATCATTCCGATCCAGTGTGAGTACTATGCACTTGAAGGGCTGAGCCAACTGCTTAACACAGTCCGCTTGGTGCAGAAACATTTGAATACCTCTTTGCAAATAGAGGGTGTATTGCTCACCATGTTTGATGCCCGTACAAACCTGGGGATCCAGGTGATTGAAGAAGTGAAGAAGTATTTTCAACAAAAGGTATATCAAACGATTATTCCGCGTAATGTGCGACTTAGTGAGGCCCCTTCGCATGGGCAGTCCATTATTACGTATGATCCCCGTTCACGCGGAGCAGAAGTGTATTTAGAGCTCGCAAAGGAAGTGATATCGTATGAGTAAGCGGCTCGGAAAAGGTCTCGATGCCCTCATTCCATCGCTTTCAATAAATGACGATGACAAGGTTGTAGAAATTCCGATTGCTCAATTGCGGGCAAACCCTTATCAGCCACGGAAGGTATTTGATGAGGACGCTATTCATGAACTGGCGGAATCTATACGTCAGCATGGCGTCATACAGCCCATTATCGTACGTACTGTACTGAGAGGTTATGAGATTATTGCCGGGGAACGGCGTTTTAGAGCATCTCAATATTGCGGGAATGCAACAGTGCCTGCAGTCGTTCGTAATTTTAGTGATCAGCAGGTCATGGAAATTGCCCTGATTGAGAATTTACAACGGGAGAATCTCAATGCGATGGAAGTGGCTGTAGCCTATCAAGGGTTGATGGACCAGTTCTCGCTGACACAGGAAGAATTGTCTGTCAAAGTGGGGAAATCACGTTCTCACATCGCGAACTTCTTGCGTTTGCTTTCGCTGCCGGAAGAAGTAAAAGATCATGTTTCACGTGGAACATTGTCCATGGGGCATGCACGTGCCATAGTCGGTGTGAAGGACCAGGACATGGTGAAACAGCTGGCCAAACAAACCATTGACCAACAATGGAGTGTACGTGAACTGGAAGAAGCTGTACAGCAGCTGGATCGTTCCAAGATGGGTGAAGCCAAGGCCAAATCCAAAATCAAGAAAAAAGACCCCTTCATTGATACGGTGGAGGAATCCTTGCGCGAACGTTTCAAAACAACAGTGAAGATAAAGCACAACAAAGATAAAGGCAAAATCGAGCTCAACTACTACAGCAAACAGGATCTGGAGCGATTGTTGGAACTGCTTCAATAGACAATCCTGTTGATCAACTTACAACACGCGGGGCTTTTCTCATCTGATGACATATCGCCTCTGTACGATGGAGAAACGATATGTCATTATTTTTTCTAGGAAGATACTGCTTTCCTATGTAACACTTTGCTTATGATTGGATTTATGGCGGAATGTTCAATAAACAGGACAGAGGTGGTTGTGAGGTGAAGGAAGTTATTTATCTGGATCATGCTGCGACATCATGGCCTAAACCACCTGCTGTTGGTGAAGCCATGTTGAATGCCCTTGATGTAGCAGGAGCGAACCCGGGAAGAGGCAGTCATAGGATGGCTGTTCAAGCAAGCCGTGTCCTTTTTGACACCAGGAAAGTTCTATCCAGTCTTTTTGGTATAAGTAATGCCAACGATATTGCGCTTGGTTCCAACACGACAGAAGCGCTGAATCTTGCGATTCAAGGCATTTTGCGAGAAGGCGATCATGTCATTGCTACAATGGCAGAGCATAACTCGGTCAGGCGACCTCTGGAGTACATGCGAAGAGTTCGACATGTAGAAGTCGATTATGTACCTGTGAATGCTGCAGGTGTTATCGATTTGGTTCAACTGGAACGCATGTTTCGTCCAAACACTAGATTGGTTGTATGTACACACAGTTCCAACCTGCTTGGCAGCATTTTACCTATTGGCGAAATATCGCTGATCTGCCGTAAACATGGGGCGACATTTCTCGTAGATGCCGCTCAGAGTGCTGGTATTATGCCGGTGAACGTACAGCAGCTGGGTATCGATATGCTGGCTTTTCCAGGACATAAAGGTCTCCTTGGTCCACAGGGAACGGGAGGACTCTACATAGCTCCTGAGCTTGATCTCGAACCGCTTCTCCATGGTGGGACAGGTAGTCAGTCTGAAGCCATTCAGCAGCCACTTGTTCGTCCAGACCGATATGAGGCAGGAACTCCGAATACAGTAGGTATGGCAGGGCTGGCAGCCGGCGTGAGACATGTGATGGGGGTGACTCCGGAATCGATCTATAAGCATGAGTGGGAATTGACGCAATACATGATGCAAGGGTTATCATCTGTACCGGGAATTCGGATGTTAGGACCGGAGCTTGAACAACCACGTACCGGGTTGGTATCCTTTACAGTAGAGGGGCATGATTCTGCTCAGCTAGCTTTTCAACTGGATCGCCGATATGGCATTGCTGTGCGTTCCGGTTTTCACTGTACACCTCTTGCTCATGAATCTGCCGGAACGACATTGAGCGGAGCAGTCCGAGCCAGTGTAGGGTATACAACAACCAGCCAAGAGATAGATGCTCTAATTCATGCAGTAAACGAATTGACCGTACGCGGTAACTTATGACGATCGGTATCTAAGGACATCGGATTAGAGAAATATATCTATTGGAATTGGAAAACAGCTGATTAGTTATTAGAGATAAAGGGTTTATTTATAAGGGGAAGATCTAACGAATGTATGATGGTTCGTTGGCAAATGAACGGACAGGTATATGAACAAACAAACAGAGGGGTAGTTGCACTACATGGCTGAATTAAACGAGCTGATTCTGGAACAGCTGCTATGGATTATTGGCGGAATGGCATTATTATTGGTGATCTTACTGATTGTAAGTATTGCCCAGGGCGCGAAGTTACGCAAGTTCAAACGAAAATACGAAGCAATGATGGCTGGCAGCGGAGTAGAGGATCTGGAATCGTTGTTGATCAATCTGAAAATTCAGATGGACAGCATTGAGGACGAGTATAAATTGCAGACTGGTCAGATCCAGGCAGTCATGCAAAAACTGACCCGTATTCAGGGTAAGGTTGGCGTGAAACGTTATAACGCCTATGGAGAAAGAGGCAGTGATCTGAGTTTCTCCATGGCCATGATTAACGATAATGACGATGGAATGATCCTCACAGGGATCTATAATCGTGATGGTTCTTATGTATATGCCAAGCCTCTTAAAGGGGGAGAGTCATCTTATACACTATCCCCTGAAGAGAAGGAAGCCATTACTCTGGCACAGCAAGGAGAGTAGAGCGTGTATGCCATTCGCGAATGGCTGAGTAAAGACTGCTCGCAATAATTTCAGACATGCGCATGACAAGACTAAGCCGTGTGTTTTGCAGAACAAAGTATTCCATAAAGCCGCCGACGTTAACGATACCTGTAAGATGGATATCGCCGACCGGCGGTAATTCTTTATTTACACCCGCACCAGGTTTGAGCGGTCCATTGACGACCTGAATACATCCTACACTGGAGGACTGCCCAAGGCAGGCGTCTATTCCGATCACATAGGGGTTATGGTGTGTATTTTGAATGGTGTTCAGCGTTTCTTGAAGGTTCATCGCATGCACAGGTTCGTCCAATGTGCCGTAGAGATGAAATAGGGGGCTGTCCCACTTGGCAAGTGAAGAGCCTACCAGAGGTCCAAGACAGTCTCCTGTGGAGCGATCTGTGCCGATACAGACAATGACGACATTTTGCAGAGAATGAGCCTTATAGAGATGAAACATTAAACGATGTATAATGGCGGAGTGTATACCTGGATCGGTGTGTGGTATTTTTAAACTGGTCATATCTTGGGACGAATAAGAACGCGAATTGGGATTCATAGGATCTATCCTTTCCCCTTGAGAATGGTAGTAACAGTATATGGAAAGATAGAAGGTTTTATACTTCGTAAGGACAAGCTTTTTCCTAAAGGATTACACCAATGGGAACAGACCATAGAAGATGCCTGAAAGTTGGAAAGGAGCCGGTTATGGACGAGTGGATGGATGACTGGATGCTGATTGCCTTTGATTCTACCCAGCAGGCTTTGCGGGCGGAAATGCTGCTTGAGTTTGCTGAGATTGAAATTGATTTGTTTCCTACCCCGAAAGAGATTACGGCAGGCTGTGCCCTCTGTATACAGTTCCCAAAAGAAGATCTGGCAAGAGTGCAGCAGATTATTCGGAACGAGTTTGTGGAGATCCGGGGCCTCTATTTCAAAACCGAAGACAGCTATGATAACATACCCATGTAGAGGAGGTCGGGATTGATGTTGCCATTTAACTTTTTCGCTGCAGCTCCTGCTAATTCTGGGGATGATCCTAAAACCATAGAAGGCACTGTGAAAAGTGCAATCACCTGGACTGACAAGTTGTGGAATTCCGTTACGGATGCCGATATGTGGCTAAACATTCTGTTCAGCTCGATTCGCATTGTTATTATTTTTATTATCACCCGTATTGTGATCAAGATTGTGTACCGCATTATTGATCGCAGCCTGGAACGGAAGCAGGAAGGCAAAGTTCGTGTAAACCCACGCAGGTTTGTCACAGTAGGTGAATTGCTGAAAAATGCGACTTCCATAACGTGTAATTTCATAATGATTCTGTTACTGTTATCAGAGATCAACATACAAGTCGGACCCCTACTGGCCAGTGCAGGTGTGCTTGGACTTGCCATCGGTTTTGGTGCACAGGGATTAGTGAAGGATGTTATTACGGGTTTCTTCATTATATTGGAGGACCAGTTCGCTGTAGGGGATGTTATTCAGACAGGTACCTATAAAGGAACGGTTGAAGTCATCGGACTGAGAACAACCAAACTGGTTAGCTGGCAAGGTGAAGTTCATATTATTCCGAACGGTACGATTGCCAGTGTGACGAACTTCTCCATGTCCAATTCACTTGCAGTTGTAGATATCCCGATGAAGGGAGACCAAACATTGGATGAGTCGGTTCGTTTGGTTAAGCAGGCATTGGCTGGAATTGAAGAACGTGATCTCAACATTGTGAAGGTTCCGGATGTGCTTGGTATTCAATCGATGTCCACATCAGAATATGTCGTTCGGATTGTCTCTGAATGTATGCCAAACTCCAGAGCCTCTGTAGAGCGTCAAATCCAGAATGATGTGAAGAAAATACTCGAGTATCATGAGATGGGCAAGCTTGCAGCATTGGAACAGGCAGCGGGGCAGGAGAAGGATGAAGGGAATGGTACTGGTGGAGCGTAAAAGTTTCCAGCTTGGAGACATTGTACAGATGAAGAAGCAGCATCCCTGTGGAAGCAATGAAATGGAGATTATTCGCATGGGGATGGATATTCGAATCAAATGTGTAGGCTGTAAGCACAGTGTACTTATTCCAAGAGCAAAGTTTGAAAAAAACATGAAAAAGGTACTTCGTTCGGCTGAGGATGCAGCAGAGTCTTAAATGAAAATCTGCAGTAAGATGTATGCCATAATAACGTTTTCATGCAAGCGCAGCGAAGGTGTTGCGTTCTGTAAATGATCATGCTATAATCAGTATTGCTGCGGAAAGGTACCCAAGAGGCCCAAGGGGGCTGACTCGAAATCAGCTAGGCGTGTCACAGCGTGCGTGGGTTCGAATCCCACCCTTTCCGCCACTTACAGCATTTCATTTAACTCAGATACGTTAAGTATTATAAAGCGATAGACCTTCCTGAATGGGAGGTTTTTTTATTTTTCCCAGAGTAAAACAATGAAAAAGTTTGATGACCCAAAACAAAAGAGCCCCGAAGGGCTCCCTGTAGGCGATACATCGGTTAGTTAGAAACAATCGGTCGTAAGATCAGAAACCTGGCGTACTGCAGATGCAATACTCGTGCTCAGACGAAGGGCCTTACACACTACCACTTGCTTCTTAGATTACGTGATGAATCTCCAACATTACACGATCGGCTGCGTTGTCCAACGGAACCACACCTCTCTCGTGTACCGCCTGATTGTATTATGTGCATTATTACGTTTTATATACATGTGATATTAAATAATATTTATCTTTAATGAACACGCGCTTTCGTTAATCTTTTCCACTTCCGGTTTTGGTTGCTCGTTTCAGGGAAGGATTCCCCCTTTTTAAGGGTTATCCGTTTAGGGTTTTGAATTTCGGTATGGAAGCTTTTTTCTCCGACTTCGGTGTACTCTCCATCATTCGGTGCTTTGTCACCTTTTTCAAACTCGGTTTGTTCACCCATGCTAAGACCTCCTTAGATATTTTTCTTATTACTGCATCCATAGTGTGCTCCAGAACTCGAATGAACATGTGCCAATACAAACAGGGAACGTTTGCTTGCATTGCTGTCTTATTTTTGTTATATTAATATAGTTCGAGTTTGTGCTCGTTCCTTGCTCTCAACCTGGATTGAGGGCCAGAGTCCATAAGGAGGTGAAAATTATGCGCAAATATGAAGTGATGTACATTATTCGTCCTGACGTTGAGCAAGAAGTTGTTCAAGCTACAGTCGATAAATTCCAAGGCATCATCTCCAACGGCGGTGGTGAAGTTACAGCTCACGACGTTATGGGTAAACGCCGTCTTGCGTATGAGATCAAGAAATTCCGTGATGGTGTTTACGTTCTGGTACACTTCACTGCTGAACCAGCAGTAGTTACTGAGCTTGAGCGTCTCATGAAGATTTCTGACGAAGTAATTCGTTATCTCATTACGAACGATGTTAAGTCTGCCTAAGACAACTCGTGATTAACGCACCAATACGCTCTGAAGGAGGGGATTACATTGTTGAACCGTGTCATTCTGATCGGCCGGTTAACCCGGGATCCTGAGTTGCGTTACACTCCAGCAGGAGTAGCAGTTACGCAATTTACTTTGGCGGTGGACAGACCGTTTACAAGCCAAGGGGGAGAGCGGGAAGCGGATTTCATTCCGGTCGTTACCTGGAGACAGCTTGCTGAGACTTGTGCAAACTATTTGCGCAAAGGACGCCTAGCTGCAGTCGAAGGACGCATTCAAGTACGGAACTACGAGAATAACGAAGGAAAACGTGTATACGTGACCGAAGTCATTGCCGATAATGTCCGTTTCTTGGAGTCAGCTAACCGTGATAATAACGGTGGCGGCGGTGGGCAACCGATGCGTGAAGAGCCTTCTTATGGAGGCGGCGGACGCGCGAACAATAACAATAATTCGCGTAGCAACAATCAGGATCCTTTTTCCGATGACGGAAAACCGATTGATATATCGGATGATGATTTGCCATTTTAACGTGAACCGACACTCTTAGAGTGATTGGCTTAACGATAGGAAAGGACTGAAAAGCATGAGCTTCAAGCAAAGAGAAGGCGGAGACAACGATAAAAGACCGGCTCGCCGTGGCGGCCGTAACAAACGTCGTAAAGTGTGCTTCTTCACAGCTAACAAAATTACTCACATCGATTATAAAGATACGGACTTGCTTCGTAAATTTATCAGCGAACGTGGAAAAATTTTGCCACGCCGTGTAACAGGTACTAGCGCTAAATATCAACGCATGCTGACGATCGCGATCAAACGCTCCCGTCAAATCGCATTGCTGCCATACACAACTGAGTAGTCTTACTCAGCTTGCATACGAAGCAGCCGGCTTATAGCCGGCTGCTTTTTTATGTTTTCAAAAGAAAGAGGACCTGATCGAATTGATGGAGAGAAGTAATTGGAATGCAAATGATTTATAATAGAATAGATTATAAATTTAAACAAATGATGAGCTGACCCAATATTCCAGTTATGACAGATCAAACATCAGGAGTGCATATGAAGACAATCAAGAAAAAAGAGCAGCAGAAGCAAAAGAGAAGCTTGCGTTTTTGGCTAATAGCTACGCTGCTGATATCAGTATTATATGTGTGGCTGCAACAAAAAGAGGATACTTATGAAATCTGGCCAGATCATATACAAGAGGTTGCACCCATCACAGGTCTCCATCCCGTTGTGGCGGAGAGTGAGCAGTTATTGGTACGCAAAGCAGCCAGACGTGGTATAGATATTGTTATTACTCACGGTTATCGTAGTATAGAAGAGCAGGATGAGCTGTTTAATCAAGGACGCTCCACCGCTGGGAATATAGTGACCAATGCCAAGGGAGGGGAGTCTTATCATAATTATGGACTAGCCATTGATTTTGCTCTTCGGACGCCGGATGGTGATGTAGTATGGGATATGGAACGTGATGATAACCACAATGGTCAAGCAGACTGGATGGAAGTTGTCGATATGGCCAAGGAGTTAGGATTTACGTGGGGCGGCGACTGGGCTAACTTTCCGGATTATCCTCACCTACAGATGGATTTTGGCTTAAGTATCAATGATTTGAAGCGTGGCAAACGCCCACCGGATTCACCATAACCGATCTAATTAAAATACAATTTAATGTATAAATATTGGATAAGTCTTGCATTTTGCAGGGCTTTTTTCATTCTTTTGTAAAAAAAATGATAAAAGATTACAATTAGTCCTTTACAGCAGCAAATAAATAAATCTATACTATAATAACTAGAATTTTAACATCGACTTAATGAATAGCATAAATATGATGGCATAGGCATAAATTTGCTATAAAGACAGCTAACATATACAAATCGGTCCATAGCAAATACATTCCACATACCTAACATTAGTATCTGTAATAAACAGTAAAATAACATAAAATTACAACTATAATGTTAGAATCATGTTATATTATATGCATTATCTATTCTTCCACTCCAGAACCTCACGTATAACGAGTCGAAATAATTTCGAAAATCCCTTGATATCCACCTTTTAAATATAACTAATACCCAAAACTGTATTACAAAAAACATTTATACCAAAAATCTCAAAATAATCATTGACGTCACCTAAATTTACACGTATGATTACATTAATTATTTTGCTGTATAATTCCGCTAGGAATTATCAACATTAATTGACCAATGGTCTAAATAACAATGTCGAAACTCGTTTCTCCTAATGAATTGGTATTTTGTATAAACTTTTGTTCGTTATCTTCAAGAACATGGAAATATACAGTAGATGCATTCTTATATACATGAATACAGTCTGCGGAAATTTTGGGGTTAGGGTGATTGATTTGAATACAGAGCTATTGGAAGTCAGAAATCTAACTACATCATTCAGAATTGAAGATGACTATTATGCAGCAGTTGATCACGTTAACCTTACGGTTAAGAAAAACGAAGTACTAGCGATTGTTGGAGAATCAGGATCAGGCAAGAGTGCATTCGCATTTTCAATTATGGGTCTTCACAACAAAGCCAAAATTGATGGCCAGATTCTATATAAAGGACAGGATATTGCGAATATCCCTCCTAACAAATTAAACAAACTCCGCGGTAAAGAGATGGGAATGATCTTTCAGGACCCACTTTCCGCATTAAATCCTCTGATGATCATTGGTGACCAGATCGATGAGATTCTGACACTACATCAACCTAAGATGTCTTCTAAAGAAAAGAAAGACAAGGTTATTGATCTGCTTAACCAAGTAGGGATTCCACGTCCCGAACAGATATACAAGCAGTATCCCCACGAACTATCTGGCGGTATGAGGCAGCGTGTTGTTATTGCAATTGCCATTGCAAATAAACCGGAACTGCTGATTGCCGATGAGCCTACAACAGCACTTGACGTTACGATTCAACTTCAGATTCTTGAACTTATCCGGGATTTGAAGAACGAGATCAATGCCGGGATCATTCTGATTACACATGACCTTGGCGTGGTTGCCGAGATGGCGGATCGCGTTGCAGTTATGTACGCTGGTGAAATCGTTGAGATTGCTGACATCTACACGCTAATGACCAATGCGAAGCATCCCTACACTAGATCTCTATTGAACTCTATTCCTACCATTACTGAAGAAAAACCGAAGCTGCATGTCATTCAAGGCATTGTACCTTCATTAAAGAATCTTCCTCGCAAAGGGTGCCGGTTCAAGGCCCGAATTCCATGGATTAGTGATTCGGCCCATGAAGAGAACCCGCAGATGCATGAAATTGCTCCAGGTCACTTTGTACGTTGTACCTGTTACCAGCACTTTCATTTCCCTGATCAAGCTGAGGAGGAATAACATAATGGCATTACTCGAAGTTGAAGGACTCAAAATACACTTTCCGATTCGCGGTGGATTGATCAAGCGTGAAATTGGCAGTATCAAAGCAGTCGACGATGTAAGCTTCTCTATTGAGCAGGGACAGACTTACGGCCTTGTTGGTGAGTCAGGATCAGGCAAGACGACTACAGGGAGGGCCGTCATTGGGCTCAACCATGTGACAGCTGGAAGAATTCTATTCAACGGCAAGGATCTTGCCAAAGAGCGGCGTAAAGATAGACAACTCCAGCGAGATGTACAAATGATTTTTCAAGACCCCTACTCTTCACTGAATCCCAAGAAGAGAGTTATCGACATTATTGCCGAACCTCTCCGCAACTATGAACGGCTGACAGCTACGGAAGAGAAGAGACAAGTCAGAGATTTGTTAGAAAAGGTAGGATTGAGTCCAGAGTCAATCTACAAGTATCCTCATGAATTTTCCGGAGGACAACGGCAGCGGATCGGAATTGCCCGGGCAATTGCATTGAAGCCGAAACTGATCATTGCAGATGAACCAGTATCCGCACTGGATGTATCCGTACAGGCACAGGTACTTAATTTCATGCAGGAGATTCAAAAGGAGTTAAATCTGACCTATCTGTTCATCAGCCATGATCTCGGAATCATCCGTCATATGTGTGATCAGATTGGAATTATGTATAAGGGTCGTTACGTAGAGCAAGGAACGACCGATGATATTTTTGAGAATCCACAGCATATCTATACCAAGCGTCTCATAGCAGCCATTCCGGATATGGATCCAACCAAACGTGACGAAATGAATGCTTTCCGTCAGATGGTCAAATCCGAGTACGAGAATTCATACCGAAATTTCTTTGATGAGGAAGGGCTTGCATACTCGCTCAAATCCATTTCCGATACTCACCGAGTAGCTCTACCTCAGAAAGGTTGAAGGCCATATGTGGAATATAATACTACGAAGAATCATGATTATGATCCCTCAGATCTTTTTGCTAAGTCTTTTGGTGTTCTTGATGGCCAAGGCGATGCCAGGCGACGCCCTCACCGGCTTGCTTGACCCGAGCATTGATCCTAAAGCTCTGGATGAACAGAGAGAACGACTAGGACTTAATAATCCATGGTATGTACAGTATTGGGACTGGATCAGAAATGCAGCACAAGGCGACTTCGGGCAATCTTTTCGATTTAAAATGCCAGTTATGGACTTGATTGGTCAAAGAATCTCAAATACATTCTGGCTGGCTGTTGCAACGCTTGTGTTCACATACTTGATTGCGATTCCACTCGGTATTATCAGTGGTCGTTACAATGATACATGGTCTGACCGTTTAATTACGGGTTACACCTATTTAGGTTTTGCAGCACCTTTATTTATTTTTGCACTCGTTATGTTATGGATTTTTGGGTTCCACTTTGGATTATTCCCAACTGGAGGTAGCGTAGCACCTGGACTTACCCCAGGAACATTTAGTTACGTTGCAAGCAAGTTCTATCATCTGTTATTACCGGCCTTATCTATGGCGTTAATTGCTACGGTATCAACTGTTCAATACTTACGTAGTGAAATTATCGATATTAAGCACAAAGAATTTGTTCTGACTGCCAGGGCCAAGGGCGCCTCGGAATCACGAGTTTACAATAGGCATATTTTAAGAAACTCTCTACTTCCGATCGCCGCATTCTTTGGTTATGAGATCACTGGACTTATCGGAGGTACCATTATCATTGAGAGTATATTCAGTTATCCGGGCATGGGTCAGCTGTTTCTTAACTCAATCTCTCTTCGGGATTTCAGTGTTGTGACTGCGCTTGTCCTGATATTTGGTATAGCTACAATTCTGGGCTCGCTGTTATCTGACATTATTCTTGGATTGGTAGATCCACGTATACGGATCAAGTAAGAACTTGAAGATTTTGGGGTGAATAAGATGAGCAAGGCCAATGATGTCGTTATAACTGCACAGAAGATTGATAAAAGCCCCTCTAGCTTGAGTATTTTATGGAGGGAGCTAGTCCGAGATAAAGTGGCGCTAATTTCGCTTATATTTTTAGGATTAGTGTTATTACTAGTCTACGGTACTGCTTTGTTCCTGGATCAGGACGAAATTGTTAAAGTGGATCTATTCGCCTTGTATGAGCCGCCTTCCTCACAATATTGGTTAGGAACAGACTACGGGGGCCGAGATGTATTTGGACAATTAGTCATTGGTACTCGGAACTCATTATCCATTGCCATTCTAGTTACGGTAATGACAGGTTTCTTGGGAATCGTGATTGGTGTACTGTCCGGTTACTTCGGAGGATTGATTGATAATATATTCATGCGTATAGTGGATTTCTTCATGGTTCTTCCGTTTATGATGATTGTTATCGCGTTTGTTACAGCAGTACCCAAATATAATATTACTTCGTTCTCGCTAATCATGACTGCTTTCCTATGGATGGGAATTGCCAGATTGATTCGGTCTAAGGCATTACAAGAGCGAGAACTAGAATACGTAAAGGCATCAAAAACGTTGGGTTCTTCCCATCTGAAAATCATGCTTTCACAGGTTCTACCCAATCTGAGTTCCATCATCATCGTAACGATGACATTGAACCTCGCTGCCAATATTGGCCTTGAATCCGGCTTGTCTTTCTTGGGATTTGGATTCCCTGAGAGCACGCCGAGTCTTGGAACACTTGTAAGTTATGCACGTAATCCGCAAACCCTGGAATTCAGATGGTGGATATGGCTACCTGCGTCAGTACTTATTCTGGTATTGATGTTGAGTATAAATAATGTCGGTCAAGCCCTTAAGCGTGCGACTGATGCAAGACAAAGAAGAGGTTAAAAAGGGAGGAAAGGTTCATGAAAAAGAGATTTTTTTCACGGGGACTATTTTTCACGATGATGTTGGTCTTTGTACTGGCGCTTGCGGCGTGCTCGGAGAAAGAGGCAGCAACACCAACGCCTTCTTCGAACACAGGGGAGACTAAGACAGAGGAGAAGCCTGCTAATGAAGAAGGCGTATACTCCATTGAGGATTTTAACAATGTTAAAACCAACGAGGGCACTGCCATTGAAGGTGGATCCATCACTTACGGGCTCGTGTCCGACACAGCATTTGAAGGAACACTGAACTATAACTTCTATTCCGGTAACCCTGATTCCGTAGTTCTCGGTTGGTTTGATGAAGGTTTGCTGACTTGGGATAAAGACTATGTATACACCAATGATGGTGCAGCAACGTATGAGACATCGGAAGACGGCAAAACGTTCACATTGACCATTCGTGATAATGTAAACTGGCATGACGGCAAGCCAGTAACAGCTGAAGATTTGCAGTTTGCGTTTGAGGTGATCGGTCACAAAGACTATGATGGTCCCCGTTACGATTCCAACTTCACAAATGTAGTAGGTATGGATGAATACCACGCAGGTAAAGCAAAAACAATTTCCGGTATTAAAGTGCTGAGCGACAAAAAAATCAGCATTACGTATAAAGAATCTACACCGTCCCTGCTTACAGGTGGCGTTTGGACGTATCCGCTGGCTAAACATATCTTCGGGGATATGGAAGTAGCAAAAATGTCCTCTTCCAAAGAAGTACGTGAAACTCCAATCGGTTTTGGCCCATTTAAAGTGGAGACCATTACTCCAGGTGAGTCTGTAACCTACGTTAAGAATGAAGATTACTGGCGTGGAGCTCCAAAACTGGATAAAGTGACTTTGAAAGTTATCAACCCAACAACGGTTGTTCAAGAATTGAAATCTGGCGGGGTAGACCTCGTGGATGCATTCCCGACAGAGCAATATAAAGACAATGCAGATATGTCCAACGTAGAATTCCTGGGTACAATCGATCGTGCTTATACGTACATCGGTTTCAAACTGGGTACATGGGATGAAGCAAATGGAAAAGTTGTAACGAATCCTGATGCAAAAATGGCTGACAAAAACCTGCGTAAAGCGATGTGGATGGCTGTAGACAACGACCAAGTTGGTAAACGTTTCTACAATGGTCTTCGTTGGAACGCAACAACATTGATTCCACCGTCTCACCCGGAATTCCATGATTCCAACAATCCGGGCGTAGCATATGATCCTGAAGCAGCAAAAGCATTGCTTGATGAAGCTGGCTACAAACTAGATGGCGAGTTCCGTACTAAACCCGACGGATCACCGCTGGAAATCAACTTTGTTTCTATGACAGGTGGTGACATCGCTCAACCTTTGGCCCAATACTATGTTCAATCCTGGGCAGCAATTGGTCTGAAAGTGAACCTGGAAATGGTTGAGTTTAACAGCTTCTATGACCGCGTTGGTAACACAGGTAAAGATGATCCAAACATCGATGTATATCAAGCAGCATGGGGCGTTGGTATTGACGTAGACCCAGCAGGCTTGTATGGTCGCGATGCACTGTATAACTTCTCCAGATTCTCAAGCGAGAAAAATGATGAGTTGCTTGCAAAAGGTGTCTCTGCTGAAGCCTTTGATGTAGAAAAACGTAAAGAAATCTACAATGAATGGCAGCAGTACATGGTTGATGAAGTTCCAGTATTCCCAACATTGTACCGTGCTGTTGTAGCACCGGTGAACAAACGCGTGATGAACTACGCTATTGGTGATGGAACGGGTATCTACCTGAACGATCTGGCTGTCAACGCAGATAAACCAGTAGTGGCTGAGTAATCATAATTTTAATCTATCTTTAAGTGCCTTGTTTTCAAGAAAAGGTTACTTTCGATTCAATGTAGCAACCATAAGGATTGGGGTCCTTTGATGAGTTCGGTTGCTAGATCAGTTGAAGTAATCCTTCTAGGTACAATAAAAAGTGTTTTCCAAACATGGATTCTATCACTCTGGCATGGGGTGGATAGAGTCCATGTTTTTTTGATGACAAAAAAATAAAAAAAATTTAACTTTTTTGCAAAAAAGTGCAGACCAAATGCCTCTTTCCTTCGTCTATATCTATAAGAGGTGATTCACGGATGAGAATATGGTGGAAACGGGCAGGAATGCTGCTGGCTCTGCTGGTCATTATATATGTGGGTGTTAAACCGGACATGCTGATAGGCAAACCGGGAATCAAGGCGGAATCTGCAGTGCTGATGGATTTGAGTACAGGCAAGATCTTGATGGATTATAACGGTTCGATGGAAATGGCCCCTGCAGGTATCAGCAAATTGATGACAGAGCTGCTTGTTATGGAAGCGGTCATGAATGGCGAGGTACGCTGGGATGATGCTGTTGATGTGAGCCTGTATGCAAGTTCAGTGGGGGGCACTCAGCTTGCACTCAAGCAAGGTGAGAAATTCACGGTACAAGAGCTATTCCAGACGATGGCGGTGTATTCTGCTAATGATGCAGCTGTTGCGCTTGCAGAGCATATTAGTGGTACAGAACAGTCATTTGTACAGAAGATGAATGAGAAATCCTCGGAGATAGGCATGTCAACGGATACCGTCTTCACGAACTCAACAGGTTTAAGTGAGAAGCAGCTGGGTCCTAACCGTCCTAATGTGATTGAGGGACAGACGGTCATGACCGCTGCGGATGCATGCAAACTTGCACAATATCTGATTGAAAATTACCCCGAAGTATTAAAGATCTCCAGCCAAACTCAGGTCTCCATGCATCAAAAGGGTATTTATATGAGTAACACGAACTGGATGCTGCCCTCTATCGGAGGACCTTACGCTTACGATGGCAATGATGGATTGAAGACCGGCTATGATCCACAAACAGGCTACCATTTTGTAGGAACAGCAGAACGCGATGGCAAAAGGTTAATCTCAGTCGTATTCGGTACAGAAAGTCGTGAAAGCCGCTTTAACGAAACACGTAAACTGCTCAATTACGGTTTTTCTGGCTCCAAGAATTAGATGTTGCTGCGGTATTTCCCTCACTGTAAACTTATGGATTATCATGGTAAAATGATTTACGAATAATTCCAAATTATTCTGTAATTCACTTATAAGGGGGACTTAATATTGAACGCAATTAGCAAAAAGGTATATGCTGTAACGCTAACCATGGCCATGTCGATTGCTCTGATTCAGCCTGCAGTTCAGGCAGCAGAAGCAAGTAGGCCTACAGCAGCCGTTGCTGAAGCCATAACCTCGAAGGCAACACAGACGCTCCAGCAACTGGGATACATAGATGGTACAACAGATGGAATGCAACAATCACAGACACCGATAACACGTGCTCAAGCGGCAATCATCTTACAACGTGTACTTAAACTCGACGCACCTGTTTCCCTTACAGGCTTTGCTGATGTTCTGGCCCAAGATGAAGCCGCGCCAGCAATCTATGCACTGAAGCAGAGTGGTCTCATTCAAGGACAAGCCAAAGGCTACGCTCCGGATGCACCACTCACGCGTGCGCAGATGGCCTCATTATTTACCCGGGCATTTGAATTGAAGGATAACGGAATTCAGGTCGTTTACAGCGATATGAAACAAATTCCCGCTGTGCATACCGAAGATGCGGTCCGCCTTAAGCAGCATTTTATCATTGAAGGCAGTGCATTTAATGCCAAAGGTACGGTAACCCATGGTGAATTTGCCGAAGCATTGTATTTGGCACTTGGGCTTGATGTAGCAGCGGAGGGACTTACACCACTGGAGGACTTCTTCAAGCAGCCTGCTCAGGCTGGATTCCAGATGTCGCCGGATGGCAAACATATGGCCTATCTTGAACCGTGGAATAACCGTATGAACGTTGTGGTTAAGGAAAATGGCGGCTCAGGTCAGCCGATCCGGATCACGAGTGAAACAGATCGTAGTATTGCTGCCTTTGTATGGGCTACTGATGATAAGCTGCTCTATGTGAAGGATGAAGCCGGAGACGAGAATTATCATATTTATGTTACGGATATCGATGGCAAAAACAGCAAGGATTTGACTCCATACCCCAATACAAGAGCCATGTTAGTTGATCCGCTGGAGAACATTCCAGACGAAATTCTGGTGGGGATGAACAAACGCGATCCTCGGATCTTCGACGTATACCGCATCAACATTAAGACAGGCGAAGCTGTGCTCGCCGCCGAGAATCCAGGTAATATCTCGGGCTGGTTAACAGACCACGAGGGTAAGATTCGTGTAGCCGTATCCAGTGATGGCAACGTATCTTCGTTAATGTATCGTGAGTCAGAGGATAAACCGTTTGAGCCATTGCTAACCACAGAGCTTGGAGAGACGTTTGTTCCACTAATGTTCACCTATGACAATAAGAATATCTATGTTGCGTCCAACCTGGACCGAGATAAAACAGCTATCGTAGAATTTAGCCCTAGCACCAAGAAGGTAACTAGAACCATTTACGAAAACAAGGATGTGGATGTAAGCAGCTTCGTGCCTTCAAAAGAGAAGGGGACGATTCTTGCAGCAGTTTATGAGACAGACAAGGTAAACTATGAATTCTTCGATGACGAGTTCAAAAAATTAATGCAGGATCTTCAAGCCAAAGTTCCCGGCAAGGAAGTTAGCATTTCCAACATGAGCGAAGAAGGTCAGGTCCTGTTCGCCGCTTATAGTGACAAGTCGATGGGTACCTATTATTTCTACGATTCGAAGACAGGCAAGCTGGACAAACTGGCTGATGCTGCACCATGGATCGATGAGAGCAAAATGGCGGACATGAAACCTATAACATATAAGTCACGCGATGGTTTAACGCTGCATGGTTATCTGACCCTGCCTAATGGAGCAAAAGCTGCCGGGCTGCCACTCGTTGTTGTTCCGCATGGCGGCCCATGGGCTCGTGATTCATGGGGCTTCAATCCGGAAGTCCAGTTCCTCGCCAGCCGCGGGTATGCTGTACTTCAGGTAAATTTCCGTGGGTCCACCGGGTATGGCAAAGCGTTCCTGGATGCAGGAAACAAAGAGTGGGGCAAAGCGATGCAGAACGATCTTACGGATGGCGTGAACTGGCTGGTTAAAGAAGGAACAGTTGACCCAGAACGTGTAGCCATCTATGGCGGATCTTATGGAGGTTATGCAGCACTAGCCGGACTGGCATTCACACCGGAAGTGTATGCGGCTGGAATCAGCTATGTGGGACCTTCCAATCTGTTCACCTTACTGGATTCTCTTCCGCCATATTGGGAGTCCGAGCGGAACATGTTCTATGAGCGCATGGGTGATCCGGAGAAAGACAAGGAGCTGCTGACCGCAGCCTCACCATTGTTCCACATTGATCAGATGAAGGCGCCGCTGTTCGTCGTACAGGGTGCGAATGATCCACGGGTAAAACAGGCAGAGTCTGATCAGATCGTGGAAGCACTGCGCGAACGTGGCGTAGATGTACCTTACATGTTAAAAGCGAACGAAGGCCACGGCTTCGCCAATGTCGAGAATCAGCTTGATCTGTATCATGCCATTGAAAAATTCCTCAATCGTCATTTGATGCAGTAATAACTATATCTAAGTACTTCTTTTGGCTATATTAAGCAGCATCAGGTTATTTCCATAATGAACCCAGCTGTCCCCCAGGTTAGACTCGATTCAACCTGGGGGCAGCTTTTTTCAATAAATTAGGCTATAAATCACTGTATATTCATATTAATGAATTGACATATGAAATCCATTTGTTTTAAAATGACCAATGAGTCATTATTGTTTGAATTTGTTTAATATATATGTATTATCCCGGCTGTACGCTGGGCAATCGTGATCTGATCGGGGAGGTAACAAGAGATGCAAAAACAAATGAAATGGCCGCTCATTTTATTTGCAATAGGGGTATTCATGGCTGCACTCGATAATGGTATTATCACGTCATCGCTGACAACGCTAAATGCTTCGTTTGGCGTATCTCCGACGTGGGGAGCATGGACAATCACCCTCTATACACTTGGTCTTGCGGTGAGTGTGCCGATTGCAGGCAAGCTGTCCGACCGTTATGGCCGTAAAAAGCTGTTTTTGATTGAAGTCGCATTGTTCGGAATAGGCTCCTTGCTTGTCGCACTGAGTCCATCGTTTACCTTCTTCCTGATTGCACGTGTCATCCAGGCGCTGGGTGGTGGCGGGATCTTTATCATTGCCAGTTCGTATGTGCTGAGCAAGTTCCCTGCTGAACGTCAGGGTACAGCCTTGGGCCTGCTTGGAGGCATGAATGGTGTTGCAGCGATTCTAGGGCCGAACATTGGTGCATTTATTTTGGATATTACGGGAAACTGGCACTGGTTATTCCTCATTAATGTACCGATTGCCATTCTCTTATTTATCGCAGGCATTCGATTTATCCATGAAGAACAGGAGTTAAACCGAGCTGCTGTGGACTGGAGTGGTATAGCTGTTCTAACACTCGGGGTACTGAGTTTGATGTACAGCTTCAGTAATCTGGACGGTGTAGATATGCTGCAGAGCCTCGGTTCGCCGATGTTCTATGGTTTCTTCCTGGCAGGTGTAGTTACTCTGGTTCTCTTTTACTTTTTGGAAAAAAGGCTGGAAGGCTCACAACGTGAACCTGTCGTATCGACTCAACTTCTTGGCATTGCGTCCTTTCGGTGGACGCTGCTGATTGCCTTTTTCTCTGGAGCAATTCTGGCATCCGTGATCTTCATTCCAGGCTTCGTGGAGCAATATCTGGGTGTATCCAGCACAGCTTCAGGTTATTGGTTTACCCCACTTGCTTTGGCTTCAGGAATTGGTGCAGGTGGTGGTGGTTACCTGGTCGACCGCAAAGGACCGATCTGGACCTTATCCGTGGCCGGCTTGCTGTCTGCGATTGGATTCCTGCTGTTCCCGCTATGGGTAGAGCATATCTGGCAGTTCGTCATTGCGAGCGTACTTGTAGGGATCGGTTTCGGCATGATGCTGGGGGCACCGGTAAACGTGCTCGTCACGGAACAAGCTGGTGAGAACAATAAGGGAATTGCCGTGGCAACCAGTTCCTTATTCCGCCAAATGGCTATGGCCATTGCGCCTACCATCTTTGCAGGATTTCTCGCGCGTTCGTTCTCCAACTTGGGCTCCAATATTCAGACAGGGCTCGCTGATCAGGGAATTCAGGTTCCACCAGAAGCGCTTCAACAGTATGCATCAGGAGCAGGCGGAGCATCGGGAAGTGATGTCGCAAGTCTGACGGAAGGAATGTCCCAAATTCCCGACCCGGGTATCCGGGATGTACTGCTCCAAGCCGTTCATCAAACGACAGGTCAAGGTTACAACGGGCTGTTCTGGTCTGCCGTTATTTTCAGCGTGCTGACCCTGGCAGCTGCCCTGATCACTGGACGTTTGCGTACACGAGAGAAAAACAAACGCTTGGATACAGTATCCACCAATTGACCTCATAGAACCGATATACGTATAATTTGAAGAGAGCAGCCTTACCTTTGAACGAGCCAAAAAGGAAGTGCTGTTCTTTTCAATTTAACCGTATTGTAACTTTTCGTCCTGTAGCAATGTTTAAAATAGAACGAGCATGAGCGTTGTTCCCTGTCCAAGATAGAGAAAGTTCAGAGAGCACCGTGTCATAAGCAGTTCCAGACGTTTAATGGTGTGTAGTATCGAATTTCATTTTGACAGTGAAGAAGGAATCGATGAATGAAAAGCAGAACTAAAGAAAAGAAGAAGAAAAGAAGAAAAGGCATATATATAACCCTCGTGTCGCTCGTTGTTTTGTTAATTGGCGGGTATTTGTTTCGCCAGCAGCTGGCTGTAGCTGCATTTGATCTGTTCCTGGCAGGCTCTGTAGAGGGCCAGTTGTCCAAATCGTATGTTCCGCAGGAGGGCAATAAAACGCCTGACCCGACCGTTTATCGCAAAGAGCCGTTTTCTGTGCTGCTGCTTGGTTCCGACAAACGTGCTTACGAGAAAACGCGTGGTCGCTCGGATACGGTCATGTATGCCGTTGTCAGACCGAAGGAATCACGTGTATTGCTCGTCTCCATCCCCCGTGATACGTATGTACAGATTGTTGGACGTGATGCCGACAAGGATGGCGTAGATGATTATGACAAGCTCGCACATGCCTACGCTTTCGGAGGGGAGAATATGTCCATCAACACGGTGGAGAAGTTTCTCGATGCGGATGTAGGCTACTATGCTACGATTAATTTTGACGGAATCAAAAAGGTCGTTGATGCATTAGGTGGTGTCAAGCTGCCGATTGAAGAGGATATCGTGAACAAGGATCCGAATCATGTGCAATTCACGATTGAAGGTGGCAAGCCAATCTATGACGGTCAGGAAGCCTTATATTATGTAAGATACCGCGAGGATAGTGATTTTAATCGTACCAAACGGCAGCAGATTTTCCTGAACGCCATGGCGAATGAAATGCTGAGTTTGAATCAGATCACGAAAATCCCGGAATTGATTCAGATTATGGGAGAAAACTTCCAGACGGATATGCAGCCATCTTTTATTACTGATCTGGCCAAACAGGTCTTGACTCAGGATAAACCGCAAATCTCGAGCTTCACGATTCTCGGCGAAGGAATGCGCAAAGACGGCATCTATTATGGTCAAGCGGATGAGAAGGATGTCCAATATGCCAAAGAGCTGATTAACAACTGGATGGATGAGTCGACCCCAGCCGGTGAAGTCATGATTCCAGACCGGCAAGCGATCGAATAATGAATTCCATACAGGCAATGTGTGCATGACAACCATCAGCAGTACGTTAACGAGCGGGCTGCTGATTTTTTTTCATGGGAGGTCAATTTCAACCTTTTGGAACATCTTGCGTTTTGATTCGTATAATATAAGTTGAGGCGTAACTTGAAGCAGAAATACA
Source organism: Paenibacillus pabuli (assembly GCF_039831995.1). Classification (NCBI taxonomy): domain Bacteria; kingdom Bacillati; phylum Bacillota; class Bacilli; order Caryophanales; family Paenibacillaceae; genus Paenibacillus; species Paenibacillus pabuli. Next base: position 768,922 of record NZ_JBDOIO010000005.1, on the reverse strand, counting down.
CAAGGAGGATACGTAAGGGTATGAACATCGCATTTTTTTTGCTGCCTAAGCAAGAGGTTACCTGTGTAACGTCGGATTCTACTCTGCGGCAAACGTTGGAACGGATGGAATATCACCGGTTTACGGCGGTACCCATTTTGAATAAGGAAGGCAAATATATAGGCACGGTCACCGAAGGCGATCTATTGTGGTATATGAAAAACGCTGAGGGAAAGATTACATTTGAAAACGCTTCAAAATTTCTGCTCAAAGATGTACCTCTTCGCCTCGATATTAAGCCAGTATCCATTGATGCCAATATGGAAGACCTGATTAACCTGGCCAAGGTGCAGAACTTTGTGCCTGTAGTCGATGATATGGAACGCTTTATCGGTATTGTACGGCGCAGTCAGATCATTGAATACTGTGAAGGCATTGTCTCCAGAGAATCCATGAAAGCCAAGTAAGAAAAGCTCAATTGAAATTAGGTTCAGTGAACGCGGATAATCAGAGCCTCTCAGTATCATGTTAAGCATTAGGAAGCATAAGAAGCGCGGGCAATTACCTGCCATGGGGGATGATTTTGTGGACCCCCTTTTTATGCTATAATGGAGAATAAAGCTTTTTCGGGGAGAGTGACTTTCGCCAATATGCCTAAAGAACTGGATGTAGCCAAACGCGCTAAAGTGATTGAATGGCTGAAAACCGAAGTACTTGACCAGGTATCCCGATTGTTTAAAGCGTTATGGGAAGGCAGTACCTCCCGAATCGGGGACAGTCTCGCCAGTCTGATGATGAGTAGTTACATATTGGGCCGCAGGCTCGGTATTCCGTTCAAGGATCTGGATGCATTGTTAATTGAGAAGTTGAGAAAGCACAAATCGGAAGGTCACCAGCTTGAAGACTGGTACCAAGATATATCCGCGCTAGAAGATCATATGCGTAAGAGGTGAATTTGTTGAAATTTAGCTTGAAGTCAGCCGTCTGGAGCGCAGTTTACCTGCTCTTGCTGCTTTCGCTGTTAACTCCTTTATCGGTTCTCGCCATATTTTTCATGATGGTACCCGGAGTTATTTTGTATGCTTCCTTATCTGTAAAATCGTTTATATGGCACCTTGTTCCGGTAGCGGTCATATTAGTCTTGTTTCATCCGATATATCTATTACTCTTGCTGCTGTTTACCCTGCCTGCGATCATTATGGGTAATGCGTATAAGAAAAGGAAATCGGCCTTGTTCGCATTATTGGCGGGAACCGGAGCTATGCTCGCAGAATACCTGCTGCTTTTGCTGATTGGAAGTGTCATCTTCCAATTCGATCTGTCGAGTTACATTGATGATGTGGTGAGACTTACGGTTGAACCACTAACGAATACGTCTAATCAAATGGTAAATGGGTTTGCGTGGACACCTGAAATGACTCAGGATGTAGCAAGGCAGACCCAACTCATGATTCCGTTCGCTTTGGTGGTGACATCCATGGTGATGGCGCTTATCACACACGTGATTGCTCGTCCTATTTTGAATGTGATGGGTGTATCCGTATCGAAGCTGCCACCTGCGCGCGAATGGCGCATGCCTCGTGCCCTGATCTGGTATTACTTCTTGGCACTGCTCTTTGAGGTCATTTCCAGACAGAGCGATGGAACCTACTGGACCATGATTGCGATGAACTTGTCGCCTTTGATTAATCTGGGCTTCATGATTCAAGCCATCGGCTTCTTCTTCTTCTTGGCACATGCGAAGAAGTGGAACCCGGTTATACCGTATTTGCTGGCGGTTGCGGTCTTCTTCATCGGACCGCTTCGGATTATCGGGATTATCGATCTGGCGTTCCCGCTTCGCGAGGCAATATCGAGACCAAAACGTTAGGGTGATGAGTCATGCCTAAATTTCTGAAGAAACGCTGGCACGGCTACTATACCGTATGGGCGTTCATACTGCTGCTTCTGCTTGTTATGTTCGTGACCATCTATAACTGGGCGCTTGGTTTGATTAGTCTGATACTGGCTTCGGCGCTGGGAATCGTCATGATTAAGGCGGAGATGGCGTTCCGCCGCGAGCTTAACGACTACATTAACGGCCTATCCATTCGCATCAAACGGATGGAGGGCGAAGCGATCAGTATGCTCCCATTCGGGATCGTGCTGTACAGCGAGGATCGTACGGTAGAGTGGCACAACCGCTTCGTCGCGGAGATGTTCCAGGAAAAGACGATGGTGGGCAATCCACTGCAAAACCTTTTTCCGAAGCTGCCTCAGCCGAAAGAAAAAAAGGATGGAACCAAAGAACCGGCCAAGGAACTTCATGATGAATTCCAGTTGGATGACCGGTTCTATGGCGTTATCCATAATCCGCAGGAGCGGTATGTATATGTTTACGAGATCACGGAGCTTGCAGTTCTGCGCGATAAATATGAGAATGAACGCATAGCACTGGGCATTCTGGTATTGGATAATCTGGATGAGGCAGCACAAGGGATGGACGATCAACAGCGGACTGCGCTTATTGCGCGGGTAACGAGCGAGATCACGTCTTGGGCGAAAAGATATGAAGTATACTTACGCCGCCTCTCTTCTGACCGTTATCTGATGATGCTGAATCATAAGTCGCTGCAGGAGCTGGAACAGAGCCGTTTTGTCATCCTGGATGAAGTGCGGGAGATGACGGCAGATCTTAAAGTTCCGATGACACTCAGTATTGGACTCGCATTTGGTTCGGATACGATCAGCGAGATGGGTGAACTGGCACAGTCGAGTTTGGATATGGCGCTTGGACGCGGTGGCGATCAGGCTGCTGTGAAGTCCGGACAACGCCTGTCCTTCTACGGCGGGAAGTCCAATGCTGTGGAGAAACGTACACGGGTCAGAGCCCGGGTAATTGCCCACGCCTTGCGCGACTTGATGCAGGAAAGCGATCGGGTGCTTATCATGGGCCACAAGATGCCTGACATGGATGCAATCGGAGCGTCCATAGGGGTATGGAAGGCGGCAAGCTTATACAATGTAGAAGCAAGAATCGTGCTGGATGGGCCGAACCCGTCCATTGATCGGATGATGGAGCAGGTAAACAAGGATGAGAAATTGTCCAAAGCCTTCGTATCACCCGAACAGGCGACCCAGATGATGACAGAGCATACGCTGCTCGTTGTGGTGGATACCCATAAGGCTTCGATGACCATGGAGCCGAAACTTGTACAATCGGCTACCCGCGTTGTGGTGGTCGATCACCATCGCCGCGGAGAGGAATTCATTAACGATGCAGTACTGATCTATCTGGAGCCGTACGCTTCTTCTGCTGCGGAGCTTGTGACTGAGCTTCTGCAGTATATTCATGACAAGGTGCAGTTCACTCCGCTTGAAGCAACGGCTTTACTCGCCGGGATTACTGTGGATACGAAGCATTTTGCACTGCATACAGGTTCGAGGACATTCGAAGCTGCAGGCTTCCTGCGTCGGAGCGGGGCAGACACCATAATGATCCAGCGTCTCATGAAAGAGGATTTGTCAGAATATATTGCTAAGGCAGAAATCATAAAGCATGCTAAAATGGTATACGGGAACATTGCGCTGGCAGCGACAGACTCCGGTAGCAAGATTCCACAGATGATGATCGCCCAGGTGGCGGACACATTGCTGAATATGACTGACGTGGTCGCCTCATTTGTCATTAGTGAGCGTCCGGATGGACTCATTGGCATCAGTGCTAGATCACTGGGGCGCATGAATGTTCAGGTCGTTATGGAAAGACTTGGCGGTGGCGGACATTTGACGAATGCTGCCGTGCAATTAGAAGGAACGCTTGGAGAGGCAGAAAAACGGCTGATGGACGTACTGGCTGAAATCGAAAAGGAAGAGGGGCTGTTCGAATGAAAGTCATTTTTATAAAAGATGTAAAAGGTCAGGGGAAAAAAGGACAAGTGAAGGAAGTATCCGAGGGATACGCACAGAATTTCCTTCTGCCACGGGGAATGGCACGTTTGGCAACGGACGGCAACATGAAAACACTGGACAACCAGAATGCAGCTGAGGAAAGACGCAAGCAGGAAGAGAAAGCTGAAGCGGAAGTACTCGGCAAAAAACTGGAGGCAGAAGTAACTGAACTGAAAGCAAAATCCGGCGAAGGCGGCCGATTGTTCGGTGCGATCACAAGCAAACAAATCGCTGAAGCTCTGGCAGCCAAAGGGCTGAAAGTCGACAAACGCAAAATTGAGCTGGACGAGCCAATTCGTACACTCGGCGTAACCCAAGTAACCGTCAAGGTTCACCCTGAAGTGAAGGCTACCTTGAAGGTACAGGTAACGGAGGAGTAAGATGGGCGGCGAAATGTTATTCGACCGGATTCCCCCGCAGAACCTGGAAGCCGAACAGGCGGTGCTGGGTGCAATCCTGTTGCAGGGCGAGGCCCTGATTACAGCGATGGAACGGGTGCAAACCGAGGATTTCTATGATAAGCCCCATCAATTGATTTTTGAAGCGATGATCCAGCTGGGTGAGGAAAATCAACCGATTGACCTCGTCACGCTGACTTCGCGTCTGAAGGATAAAGGCGAGCTGGAGGACATCGGAGGCGTCAGTTATTTGGCGAAGCTGGCCCATGGTGTACCTACCGCTGCCAATGTGGATTATTACGCACAGATTATTGAAGAAAAATCGATGCTGCGACGCTTGATCCGTACGGCTACGCAGATCGTCAGCGAAGGATACACGGGCGGCGAAGATGTCGCAGCCATGCTTGGAGAAGCAGAGCGGCGCATTTTGGAAATTTCCAACCGACGTTCCAGTAGTGGCTTTATCGCCATTCAGGACGTATTGATGGAAGTATTCGACCGTGTAGAGACGCTGCATCAAAACCGGGGCACTACAACCGGTATTCCGTCAGGGTTCATCGATCTGGACAAGATGACTGCTGGATTCCAGCGGAGTGACTTGATTATTGTAGCGGCTCGTCCATCTGTAGGTAAGACCGCCTTCGCCCTGAACATTGCCCAGAACGTGGCAATACGGGCACAGGAGACGGTAGCCATCTTCAGTCTGGAGATGTCGGCTGCACAGCTGGTACAGCGTATGATCTGTGCTGAAGCCAACCTTGATGCGGGTGTCATGCGTATGGGTGACTTCAAAGGTGATGAAGATTGGCAGAAGCTGACGATGGGCATTGCAGCCTTGAACGAAGCGGACATTTTCATCGATGATACTCCAGGGATTACAGTAGCAGATATCCGTGCCAAATGCCGCCGACTCAAAAAAGAAAAAGGGCTTGGCATGATTCTGATCGATTACCTCCAACTGATCAGCGGCCGCGGTAAAGCGGGCGAGAACCGTCAGCAGGAAGTATCAGAGATCTCGCGTACGTTGAAACAGATTGGCCGGGAACTTGAAGTTCCGGTTATTGCCTTGTCCCAGCTGAGCCGGGGTGTAGAGCAGCGTCAGGATAAACGTCCGATGATGAGTGACTTGCGGGAATCGGGTTCGATCGAGCAAGATGCTGATATCGTAGCGTTCCTGTACCGGGATGACTACTATAACCAGGAGACCGAGAAGAAAAATATTATCGAGATTATTATCGCCAAGCAGCGTAATGGTCCGGTAGGTACGGTTGAGCTGGTGTTCCTCAAGAACTTCAATAAGTTCGTTAACTATGAGCGGGCACATAATGATGCCTTTGCCATGTAGATGGTAGAGACGATATTATTCGCTAGTTTATAGAGAAGATTTGTAATCATCAACCACTAGTTAATATGAACTTATAAATAGATTATAAATACGATATATAGAGCCTGAGTTCTATCGTGCAATTAAACCGGGGTTAGCCGTCAAGCTAGTTTTGACAGGCTGCGCCGGTTTTTTGCGTCGAAATATGGGGTTAATTCCGAACATTAGAGTATTGCAATTACCAATTGTTCGCCATTTCATTTGACTTTGAAAAAGCGGACTGGTACACTAGAATTGCTGCGTTAAAGCAGCGAAAACCTTCCTTGGAATGTAATACGGGGGGATTTTCACTGTCCGTTAGCACGCTTCTCCGCCGGTATTTTCACTTTGAATTCCTGCCGAGATAGAGGACGGACAGACCAATACAAAGGTGCGCAAGGCACCCACGGAGGTATGTACGATGTCAACGGTAGTTGTAGTGGGAACGCAATGGGGAGACGAAGGTAAAGGCAAGATTACGGATTATTTGGCTGAAAGCGCAGACGTGGTCGCTCGTTACCAAGGTGGTAACAACGCAGGACACACGATTCTGATCGACAACAAAAAATATAAACTGACGATGATTCCATCGGGCATTTTCTACACGGATAAAGCCTGTGTCATTGGTAACGGCATGGTTATCAACCCGAAGGCACTTATTGAAGAAATTAACTATATTCATGATAATGATTTTACGACCAAAAACCTGTTCATCAGTGAACGTGCACATATCATCCTGCCCTACCACATGGTTCTGGATGCACTGGAAGAAGAGAGCAAAGGTCCAAACAAAATTGGTACAACCGGTAAAGGCATTGGTCCAGCTTATATGGATAAATCCGCTCGGATCGGCATTCGGATGGTTGACCTGCTTGATGCGGAAGATTTCGAATTGAAATTGCGTCATCTGGTAAAAGAAAAGAACCGTGTGATCGAGCAAGTCTATGGCGGCGAGCCAGTAGATGTAGAGGAAATCCTGAAAGATTACTTGGGATATGCGGAAATTTTGCGTCCTTACGTGCGTGATACATCCGTTGTGCTTAACGATTCCATTGATGAGAACAAAAAAGTATTGTTTGAGGGTGCACAAGGTGTAATGTTGGACCTTGACCAAGGAACGTATCCATATGTGACTTCATCCAACCCTTCAGCAGGCGGTGTATGTATCGGTTCCGGCGTTGGTCCTGCTCGCATTCAGCAGGTCATTGGAGTAGCTAAAGCCTACACGACACGTGTAGGAGATGGCCCATTCCCTACCGAGCTGCATGATGCAGTTGGTGATCAAATTCGTGAGACTGGACATGAGTACGGTACTGTAACCGGACGTCCTCGCCGTGTGGGTTGGTTCGACAGCGTTGTTGTTCGTCACGCTCGTCGTGTCAGCGGCATTACGGGTCTGTCCCTGAACTCTCTGGATGTTATGACGGGTCTTGAAACAGTGAAGATCTGCACAGGATACAAATACCGCGGTGAGATCATCACACACTATCCAGCTAGCCTGAAAATGCTGGCTGAATGTGAAGCGGTATACGAAGAGATGCCTGGCTGGAGCGAGGATATCACTGGAGCGAAGAAACTCGAAGATCTGCCTGTGAACACACAGAACTATGTGAAACGTGTATCCGAGCTAACAGGTATTCCAATCGCGATCTTCTCCGTAGGTCGTAACCGTGAGCAAACGAATCAAGTCCTTCCAATCTACGTGTAATGTAGAGTTGAATCATAGACCCCCAGTTATCGCCTGATAAGCGATGGCTGGGGGTTTTTCGCATATCTCCTGATATAATCCCGAGATTTCCGTCAATACTGATTAACAGTAGAATCACAGACCTGATGTGCTGATGGCCACAGACAGGTTGGATAATCGGAGGAGGAGAACAGGGATGAAGTTGCTTCAATGGTTTGTCAAAATCGTACTTACCGTCATGCTGGTTAGTTCATTGACCTTGCTGACGACCGGATTAATAGTACAGTCGTATGTGAAATCGCTGCTGGCGAGTTTTAATATTGAGTGGGAAGGGCAACCGCTGGGGTTAACATCCATGTTCCAGGGAGCGCTCGGCGGTAAGGCGAGCGAGGAGAACAAACCGGGGTCAGGAACAACGGATCAGCCGACCGGAGCCGAAGAGGAGCAGGTTCCAGAGGACGCCATATCGGTGATGGGGAATGGGACAGAACAAGATACAAGCTCAGAGAATGGTTCTGGCCATACAGATGCTGGGTCGAATGGAACTGATCAGACGGATTCTACGGGTGGAGACGAGAGCACCAACGCTGGCACAGACAGCATAGACACAAACACCAATAAGGCTTCAGAAGGTGCTACCGGAAGTGGAAACGGAACAGCAGCTGGCAATGGTACGGCAGGAACCTCCGGTAATTCTGCTGCTTCAGGCGAGGATGCTGTTGTGGTATCACCGGATGATATTACGGGAACAAAGGACAAGCTGCCTCTGGAGGAAAAAGAGAAGATCTTCAGTCTGCTGATGGCGAAGCTTCCCCAAAATGAAATGCAACAAATCTCGGGTGCGATGGAAGATGGCCTGACCGAACAGGAATTACGTGACATTGAACAGGTGATATCGAAATATCTGACGAGCGAGGAATACGATAATCTTATGGAAGTGCTTCAGGCCGAATAAGTGACGGTATACAAAAATACGCATAAAAGTGTACGTATCTATGGATCCAGCAATCCACTCTTCACAAGCTGAGAGCAACCAAGTGAAAGATAGGATCCCAAGTATCTTTTTTTACACAATCCCTTACCGGAGATTATCTGGCGAGGGATTTTCTTATTGTATTTTTATGAAAATAATTTCGCATTGTTGTGGGTCTTAGAACCTAGTCTTAAAACTAGACCGAAACTACATAGTATACCTGAACTCGAGGCATAATGGGTAAGAATATCTGGCTGCCATGTTATGGATAATACAGGAAAACCAAGCGGGGCGCGGCTTTGGGCTGTGACGCCTAGAGTTGAAATGAGTGTAAAACCTGTGTTAAAGTATACGGGTGTGATAAAAGGTTAAAATTTTGACACTTTTATGAGCGCAGCCAAAGTCCTGATTTGCGGACACCCAGAACCAAATATCGACAGACTTGAGACAGACACGAATGGGTGTGTCTTGACAGAAATGCGAACTGAGAAGTGCTGAAAAGGAGAGAATCATGAAAGGTTTCAGAGGCATACGCCAACCGGACAAAAACCGGGTACACGAACAATCCGGAGAACACCGGACGGCCGAAGACAAAAACAACATGAGCATGTCCAACTTCAGTGTAAATAAAAAGCGCGTTCTGGCCTTGCGTAAATGGATCATTACAGCAGCATGCGGTGTATTCATCGCTGCATCGATCGGATTCGCAGGCAAGCAATACGTTGCTGCAAACACCGTTCCCTATTACAAGGTTATGGTGAAAGGGAATGAGATTGGCAGCATTACGGATGAAGCGCAGTTACACAAACTATTTGCAGACAAAACCGAGGAATACCAAAATAAATATCCTGACGCGGAAATGGTGCTGAACACAGATGGCATCACGACCGAAACGGTAAAAGCGTACAAACCTGAAGTGAACAGCGAAGAAACGCTGGACAAGCTCGGTGATATGCTGACTGCATATGCCAAAGGCGTGGAACTCAAAGTGGATGGCGAAGTGATCGGCATTGTGAAGGATCAGGCAACAGCAGATGCCATACTGGAACAAGTGCAGAGCAAATACATATCGGCATCGGCTGTGCGTAGTTCGCTCAAGACGAAGGCAGTATCGGCCAACTCGTCAAGCAAAGCGGAAGGGCCAAGTACAACGCTGAAGTCGGTGGACATCAAGGAAGATGTGGCGACAGAGGCAGTCAAGGCGGATCCAAATAAAATATGGGATGTGTCCGAGGCGGTTAAAGCATTAACCGTTGGTAAAGATGCGCCTGTAACTTATGTGGTGCGTGAAGGAGATACGATCTCTTCCATCGCGGCCAAATATGAGATTACGCAAAGCGAGATTCGCAAGAACAATCCAGGCATCAAGGAAACGTCACTGCAGATCGGGGACGAGCTTACGCTGACGGTGCCTAAACCGGCAGTTACGGTGAAGTCGGTTGAGCAGGTCGTGGAGCAAATTGAGATCAAACCACAAGTTGAAGTGCGAAAAAGTGATGAGCTAAAAGCAGGCACAACCAAAGTGGTACGTCCTGGACAAAGCGGACTAAAAAGCATGCAATACCGTGTAACCAAGGAAAATGGTGAAGTCATCAAGGAAGAATGGCTGGGCCAGGAAGTCATCAAGGCAGCGGTTACTGAGGTGGTGCTGAGCGGAACGAAAGTGGTCGGTGAGGGTACAGGTGAATTCGCTTGGCCTGTATCGAACGCAACGATGAGCAGCAGCTTCGGACAACGCTGGGGTCGTCAACATAAAGGTGTCGATCTGGTAGGTAACCGGGATGTGAAATCCGCCGATGAAGGCGTGGTTACTTTTGCAGGACAGAAGAGCGGGTATGGCAATGTTATTATCATTAACCATCGTAACGGATATGAAACACTGTATGGCCACCTGGACAGCATTGGCGTAAAGGTTGGACAAGTGATTGAAAAAGGTGAGAGCATCGGCGTTATGGGCAACACCGGTCGTTCGACCGGAACGCATTTGCATTTCGAGATTATCAAGAACGGAACGCCAGAAAATCCGATGACATATCTCAACTAACGGAAAGAAATCAGGAGCAAGGTTGGCTTAGATGCCGGCCTTGTTTTTTCATGCTGTAAAATATTTTCAATTTGTAGCATTTGGATCGATGGATCGGGATGTGACTGTCCTTCAGGTATGTTAAACTATACAGTAAAGATACCATTATAGATCAAACCGTTAGAATTACGTTTTTCATAGAAGATAAGATCCAAAAAGAGATAAAGACCGCTAGGGCGGATCAAGCAGGATATAGGGGTGAATACAGCCGATGCAGGGGAAGATTTTGGTGGTGGACGATGAACAGCCCATTGCGGACATTCTGAAGTTTAACTTGGAAAAAGAGGGGTACGAGGTCATCTGTGCTTTTGATGGCATTCGTGCGGTTGAACTGGCATTATCCGAGAAACCGGATCTGATGCTCCTGGACCTGATGCTGCCGGGCAAGGATGGCATGGATGTATGCCGCGAGGTACGCGCCCATCTGGAGATGCCGATTATTATGCTGACGGCGAAGGACGGCGAGATTGATAAAGTGCTCGGGCTGGAGCTGGGTGCGGACGATTACGTAACGAAGCCTTTCAGTACGCGGGAGCTTCTCGCCCGGGTGAAGGCACAGATGCGCAGACGACAGAAGCCTGCAATGGCTGCCGAGGCTCCGGAGGACGACGAGAAGCAGGTCATGCGCTTGTTTGACCTCGCATTTGATATGGACATGTATACGGCCTATAAAAGCGGTGAACCGCTTGATCTGACGCATCGTGAATACGAGCTTCTCTATTATATGGCGAAGAACTCCGGCAAGGTCATGACGCGGGAACATCTGCTGCAGGCGGTATGGGGATATGAATATTTTGGGGATGTACGTACCGTGGATGTCACGATCCGTCGTCTGCGCGAGAAGATTGAGGAGAATCCGAGCAAACCGGAAACGATTCTGACTCGCCGCGGGCTGGGTTATCTCGTGCGCAGTCCCAAAAGCGTGGGGATATAATGGGGCGTTTCTCGCGATTTTCGTTCTTCCGAACGATTCAGGCGAAACTGATTATTATCTATGTACTGCTGATTCTGATTGCGATGCAATTGATTGGCGTTTATTTCGTGAGTGCGATGAAGAACTCCCTGACGAGCAACTTTACCGAGGATCTGCAGGCACGGGCGGAAATGCTGTCCGTTCTTGTGGGTGAGACCATGGCTGGTGGAGAAGCTGAGGCTGGCGAGGACAAAACGGAAAACCTGCGTGTACTGGTGAACAATCTGTTCAACATTAACGGTGCCGAGATTCAGGTGCTGGACGCCAGTGGCAAAGTGTTGACCACTTCCTTAAGCTCACATTCCGATTATGTGGGTCGCAAAAATACCCAGACCGTTGTTAGCCGGGCACTGCAGGGCATCCGGGATAATGAGGAGTACATTGTGGACGAGGACAATGTCCGTAAAAAGGTCGTTGCCAAGCCGGTCATGTCCGGCGGCAAGATCATCGGCGCGGTTTACATCGCCGCCTCCATGAACGAGCTGTACTCCACCATGGAGGGAATCAACAAAATTTTCATTTCCGGCATACTGATCGCCTTGGTGCTGACCGCAGTGCTCGGCGTCATTCTGTCACATACCATTACGCAGCCCATCAAGGAAGTTACCCGCAGGGCAACAGCGGTTGCCGAAGGGAACTTCGATCAGCAGACGCCTGTATTCGGCACAGATGAGATTGGACAGCTCAGTCGGGCGTTCAACTATATGACCAGTCGCCTGCGGGACGCGCTCTCTCAGAATGAAGAGGAGAAAGAGAAGCTGACGTCCATTTTGACGAACATGAGTGATGGCGTGGTTGCAACCGATGAGTATGGCAAAGTCATTCTGGTCAACCGCCGTGCTAGCAGCATTTTGGGCATGCGTCCTGCGGATATCGAAGGCAGGCATTTTGCCGTTCTGCTCGGTATTGATCCGGAAGATGCGGAAGCACTGGCGAGTGGTTTTACGGGTTCAACGCTGCTGCAGATTGCACCTGCCGGGCAGGAAGACCCTGTGGTGATCCGCATGACGTTTACGCCGGTTCATCGGCGTGAGCTGGGCATTACCGGTACGATTGCTGTGCTTCAGGATGTTACCGAACAAGAAGAGCTGGAGGCATCCCGGCGCGAGTTCGTTGCGAATGTATCGCATGAGCTGCGTACGCCGCTGACGACGATCAAGAGCTATGCAGAAGCGCTTGATGATGGAGCACTTGAAGACCCGCAGCTGGCTGGACGGTTCGTTGGCGTTATTCAGAACGAGACGGAGCGCATGATACGGCTGGTTACGGATCTGCTGCATCTCTCAAGGCTCGACTCCAAGGAAGCACTGCTGCGCAAACAGCCGACCGATATTATGGACATGCTGGAGGAGGTAACGGATCGTTTCTCATTCCAGATGCATCAGAAGGATATTCAGCCTGTATTGTCGGTCGAGAATGGCATTCCTGAGGTTCCACTGGATCGGGACCAGATTGATCAGGTCCTGGATAATGTCGTGTCCAATGCGCTGAAGTATACGCTGGAGGGCGGAACGATTACAATTGCAGCCAGACGCAGTGATGAGCATACTCTTGCCATCTCGGTATCTGATACGGGGATGGGTATTCCGCAGCGGGACTTGGATCGTATCTTTGAACGGTTCTATCGTGTAGACAAGGCCCGTTCCCGCAGTATGGGCGGTACAGGGTTGGGACTATCCATTGCCCGGGAAATTGTTAGGGCACATGACGGCACCATTTCTTTGGAGTCCGAAGTGGATGTAGGCACAACCGTAACGTTCACACTGCCTATGCGTGAAAAAGGAGGTGAGCACCTTGAAGGAACGGATTAAATCCCTGGTGCTCGCTTCTCTCGTTGCCGCCAGTCTGGTGCAGAGTTATTTTCTGATCTATCGTTTGCCCGGTGGCGGGGATTCGATTGTGACGTCTGAGACGAACTATGTGAAGACCGAGAACATGGGTCAGGAACGAGATATTGAGGAACTGATCTTCCCCGACCAGATGATGATTCATATGGGAGAGGACAAACATACGGTGTTTTACCCAGGCAATACCTTCTACCAGCTGATCTATTCACGTTTGCAAGGACGTACATTTGATGATTTCCAGCGGCGTACCATCCAGTCTGTGAACTGGGATCGGATCCGTAAGGATAACCCCGGCATTGAGTTGTCGTTCAAGGAAGGTATTCCGGTTGCCCTGCTGCAGCGAGTGATGCGGCTTGGTACGGACTCCTTGTTTCAGGGCGAAACGATTAACCGGATCTCGATCTATACGGCGAAAAATGAAACCAAAGCCCATGCACTGTTCTTCAGTGCTAAGGGTGATGTCGTCTATGAAGCAACTCAGGCTGACTTGACGGTACAGGACGTGCAGCAGCATGTCGACTTCGGTACCAATTGGACGCCATACACGCTGACGGACGGTGGATATTATATTCCGGCAGAGTCGCTGGATGCGGTTGAAGCGGATGTACCGACAGGGCAGTTTACTGTGGAGCAGATGCAGCGCAGCCTGTTCTTCGATCCCAGCATGACCCGGAATATTCGGGAAAAGGATGGATCGGAGATCTATACGGACAGCAAACGAAGTCTGCAAGTGAAGCAGGATCAGCGTTGGATCAGCTATACCGATCCGGCTGCACCACCTGCAGGACAGATTGATGCAGCGAAGGACGCGCTGTCTGCGGTGGATTTTGTGAATCAGCATGGCGGCTGGAAAGGCCGCTCACGCATGATGCTGGATACCGTGGATAACAAGACGCATCTGGAGTTCCAACAGTATTACGGCAGTTTTCCGATTATGGATTCGGTACAGTTCCGCTTCGGCACCATCAGTATGGAGATGCAGCAGGAGACCGTGTCCAGCTATGAACGTTCGCTGGAATACCTGAACGAAGGTGCTGAAACGAAAAAATCGGTGAAGCTGTCAGGTGGCGACAAGCTGAAAGCCCTGATCGAGAAGGTAGCTGGTGAGAGCCGCCAAGTGGTCGACGTGTACCCGGCGTATCGCCCGTCCACGATTGAGGGTGGACTGAAGCTGATCCCTGTATGGGTCATCCGCTTCAGCAACGGAGAGGAGACCACTGTTTCTTGATGGTTGTTCTAGGGTGCCGGAGTCATTCGATTTGGAGCGAGGTGTAAGGTCACACGATAACGGAGAGGGCAGAAATAACCTGAAGAAGCGGAGCGTTCGCTAAAAGCTTTCTGAAAGAAAGCTACTTCGGAAGCATACGCTACCACCGGATTTCCCCTTTCGAAGAGGAATTCATGAAATCCGGGGGTAACAGCGATCGGAAGGTTGTTCTGACCGCGTAGTGGCCCAGTGTGAGATTAGTCGTCTTATATCAAATAACGGAGGTGAATGTTTTGGATTGGGGACGGGCGAAAAATGTATTGATCTATGCCTTCCTGCTGCTCAATCTGGTGCTGGGTTACCAGATCTGGATGGATGCGCGGGAGACGGCCGGAGCCAATCTGGACTTCACCTCGCTGGCAGACAATACGCAGCAGGCGATGGAAGAGAAGGGCATTCAAGTACTGGCACCGATTCCGAACGAAACGCCGAAGCTGCCCAAGCTGTCCTATGAGTTTATAGAAGAGGACAAGACGGGGATTCAAATGGATCTGGACAAGCCGGTGGACAGCAAGCTAATCTTCTCGCAGAGGGAGCTTGAGGACGTGCTGGCGGGCGAAATTCCGCAGATCGGCACGTATCGGCTGGATCAGCTAATGACGGAGGATGGGGCATTTGTGCTTCATCCGCTTGTCGATGGGAAGTGGCCGCTCTTCAATGTCAGTCTGGAGCTGTTCTACAGCGATCAGAAAATTACGGGTTACCGTCAGACTCCGGTGCGGATTACAACCGCAGAGGAGAGCGATCAGCAGGTGCTTCCGGCGCCGAAGGCGCTGGGAACGCTGATCGAGAACTTTTTGCCGAACGATGCCATTGTCAAAGACATTCAGCTGGGCTACTACGGCCAGTTGTTCAATTCCGATATACAGGTAGCGATGCCGGCATGGCGGTTCGTGCTGGAAAGTGGCGAAGTGTTGTACGTGCAGGGCATCAGTGGGGATGTTTTCAGTCCCAAGACAGACAAACCAGGGGAGTAATGCGTTATGGGGATATATTTTACCGTGTTATCCAGCGGTTCGACAGGGAATGCAACGGTTATACAGCATGGGGGCACGTCCCTCATGATTGACGCGGGTCTTAGTGCAAAGCGATTGGAAGCCTTGTTTCTGGAACGGGAGATTTCAGGAACGGAGCTGGACGGGATTCTGGTTACACATGAACATTCCGATCACATTAAAGGACTAGGCGCGATGTCTCGGAAATATAATTTACCAATCTATGCAAATACGAATACGTGGGCGGCCTTGGAGAAGTCGGTTGGGAACATTCCCGAGGAAAACCGGAGAGTGTTCGAGACGGGGGAGCAGCATGATTTTGGCTCTTTGCGTGTGGAATCTTTCGGCATCTCTCATGACGCGGCGGAACCCGTGGGGTACACGTTCGATGATGGCAGCGAGAAGCTGTCCGTCGCAACAGACCTAGGTTATATGAGCGACAAGGTTCGCGATGCGATCGCAGATTCCGATGTGCTTGTGCTGGAGGCGAATCATGATGTCGAATTGCTGCGCATGGGGCGTTATCCATGGAACACCAAGCGCCGCATTCTGAGCGACATTGGGCATTTGTCGAACGAAGCGGCAGGGGCAGCGCTCAGTGAACTGATGAACGGACGCATCAAGCGCACGTATCTGGCACATCTCAGCCGGGACCATAATATGATGGATTTGGCGAAAATGACGGTGCGTGAAGCCATGGAAAGCCGGGGCTGTTTTTATAAAGATCATGAGTTCAAACTCTGTGATACGTATTATGACCGTCCTACGCCATGGGATAGGGTGGGTGAGCCATAAAGCTGTCGAGCTCGGCGGCTTTACGTTCCACTTCCTCGCGGGTCAGAATGCCTTTGTCGATCAGCAGCTCGATGATGGTGCTTAACGCTAGGGTATTCCGGTAATGTTCTTCCTTGAGATCGGCCAGCTTGGCCGCCATATGAACCTCATCCATGGCTGTGAGGGTACGCGTGCGTTCCATAAGTGAATCCTCCTTCTATGAACCTTCGAATTGGTCTTTTACTATTATTGTAGTCAGGCTGGATGGAAAACATTCCTCTTTTTGCCGCTATAATTTGAGTTGCGAGGCGTGTATGCTGAAATCTGTGGCTTCCTGAGCCGAAAAAGTTCTTGGGAAAATAGAAAAAGTACGCTTAGCGAACCGGGTTTTGTGGTGATAGTTACTATGGGCGTTTTTATTGTAGGTCCATTATCGATAAGTCCGCTTTAGCAGAAATTTGCGTCAATCTTCGTAATTATGCAACTTTTTTGCATTTGGCGTGTTTAGTATATATGGAGCCTTGGATAAGAGGCTTGTTTGTTCGGGAAGTTGGCATGTCGTAGAATGCGAGAACGTTGCTGATAGAGTCAAGGACAGGATGGGAGTGTCCGTTCTGTTGTACATAGACGCTTCATCTCGGGATAGCGGGGATGCAGCGATATGCAAAACAACTTTAAATAATGCGAGAAAGCATGGAAAACCGTTGGGGTCTTCACGTAACGGAGACGACAGAATGAACTTGGAGAAGCGATCGAAAGGTTCATCTGTCGGCGGAGTGGGCTATGTGAGAACACCATCGTTGGCCATGCCACAATGATCAGGCGGCAGTCAGGATCTGGATGCGTGACAACGAAGGGGAGAGGATCACGATGGGATTGTTCGGAGACGATTTTTATTCAACCAAAGTATCAAGACGCGCCGAGCCTGTACAGAAAGGCAAACTTCAAATTATCCGCCCCGGTGGACGGGACCGCTGGCAAAATCCGCGCCGGTCGCGCTCAGGCATCAGCTCCACCGTGAAGGTGGCTGTTATTAGTTCGGTAATCAGTTCCATCGTGACCGTCACGCTGTTTAGCTTCATCATGCAGCCCGCATCTGTCCCTCTAGCCAACGCTACAGGCAATGGCGGGAACGGGGGAAACGTACAGGCGGCGCAGACGGCTGACCCATACGACCGGATTATCCAGGCAGCGGCCGAGGTGCGTCCTTCGGTGGTGAGCATCGTGAATCATAAGACGGGTGGCAGCCTGTCCATGGAAGACTCGGCGCTCGGATCAGGTGTCATTTTCAAAAAGGAAGATGGCAAAGCTTATATCATGACCAATCATCATGTCGTCGAAGGGGCAAGTGATCTGGAGATCGTAACGGTTGAAGGTGAAACGCACAAGGCGAAGTTAGTCGGCAAAGACCGTGTGAGCGACATTGCAGTCATGTCAGTAGAAGACGATAAAGGCATTGGACCTGTAGCGGAGATTGGAGACTCTAGTAAGCTTCAGCGTGGTCAAACCGTGCTGGCCATAGGGAACCCACTCGGTTTGGGCGGTACACTGACCTCCGGTATTGTCAGTTACACAGATCGGATTCTGCCCGTATCCATTAATCAAGATGGTGTGTATGACTGGGAGCAGAACGTAATCCAGACGGACGCAGCCATCAACGAAGGAAACAGCGGTGGCGCACTGGTTGATCTCAACGGCAAAGTGGTCGGCATCAACACGATGAAAATTTCGGATACTGGCGTTGAGGGACTGGGCTTCGCGATTCCCATGAACGAAGTGATGAAAACCGTGGATTCATTGCTGCTGAACGGCAAAGTCTCCCGTCCATACCTGGGCGTGTACACGGTTGATCTCAGTAATCCATATGCACCACTGGATGACGAGCAGCGCAAGGATCTGAAGCTGCCATCTCACGTCGACAGCGGCGTGGTAGTGCTCGAAGCATCCGGTCCGGCATCCGACGCGGGCTTGAAGCTCAATGATGTCATTACGGAATTTGATGGGCAAAAAATTACCTCAACGCTCGACCTGCGAAAATATCTGTACGATAAGAAAAAGATTGGCGATACGATTGAAGTATCCTTTTACCGGGACGGCAATGCCGAGAAGGTGTCGGTGAAGCTGACGGATAAACCGGAGTAAAGGTAATCGGAAATGGATTTGGTGAGAAGTCCCCTGCTCGTGAAAGAAGCGACATATCATTCATCTGGAATGATTGACCCTTCTGACATGAATCGGGGACTTTTTTTGTTTTCCTTTCGAATAAGCGGATTGAACCAGAGCCAAAGTCTCAGTTACATAAGGTGAAGGCTGTGATAGACTATTTCAAATAGTGCCAAGTTGCACAACTATGCGGGTAACATGCTTTTGTCGTAGCTGGGTTGAAGATCAATTTGGAAGAAGAGGAGTTTATTTGATGAAACATATGGTGAAAAAATCGCTCGGAGGAACAGCATTACTGCTCTCATTGTCCATACTCTCTGCATGTGGGTCGGAGGTATCTTCATCTGGATCTGCGGATAACAGCGGTTTGGAGGGACGAGTTGCAGGTCTGGAGAAGCAGCTTGCCTCACAAGGTGAGAAGAGCTTAGAACAGGATGAGAAGATTGCAGAGTTGGAGAAGAAGCTGGACGAGCTGAACAGCACGGTAACAGCGGTAAATGAAGCGGGTGGGAATGGTTCTGCTGCTTCAGGAAATAACGGATCTGCCGGTAAGGGAGATGGGGTACTCATTACGTTTGCTCAATATGAGAAGCTTGAGGTGGGCATGACGTATGATGAAGTGAAGGAGATTGTTGGCGGTGAAGGTGAGGCCCTGAGTGAGGCGGAAAATTCAGTCGTCTATAATTACAAGGGTTCTGGTGATTTGGGCGCAAACGCCATTCTGGCGTTCCATGGCGGCAAGCTGCTGACCAAGGCACAATCGGGATTGAAGTAAGAAAGTTGAACTGAAGATTGAATGCAATGAAACATAGATAAGCGCTGTAGTATGGAATCATTGGAGCGTTTCTTATGGACATGGAATAATGTCGAAAAAGGAACGCTTTTTTGGTTTGATTTCTGCCGGTTGGGGAAGATTATTGGGGGTTAAATACGATTAATGAAGGATAGGGGTTTCTTTTCCACCCCAGGTGTGATAGAACATAGAAGTGGCTATCCTATATGGATAAGCGGTTGTGAATCGGGAGCATAGCTGGTTACAGAAAGGATGCTTGAACGGATGTACGTTGTATGCAAAGAACACGTGGACATTGCCATTGACATGTTTGTCGATGAGTATGAGGACGCTCCGGATATTGTTGATCTGAAGGAGACGGAATTTGCCGATTGGGACCCGCCTGCGAAGTGCGCCGAGTGCGAACAAAAGGCCGAGTATCTGGTCGTCTAGCGTACTGTGTAGGCATCCGCAGCAGTGCGTCCCTTATGGACGCTCGCTCGCCTGCCATCCGGTATGAACATCACAGGCAAGAAACAGGGAGAGCGTGTCGGAGCGCTCTTTTTGTGTTTTCGGGGAATGGGTAGGTGGTATTGTATGCTGGTGCAGGTTTAATAAGTGAGATCATAGGTGTGGCGAAGCACTGTTCATAAATAGATACATACGGAATTGGATCATGAGGAGGAAATGGTTTTATGTTCATTCAGATTATTGGCGTAGGCAAATTGAAGGAAAAATATCTGACGCTCGGCATTCAGGAATATGCCAAGCGTCTCGCCCCGTACATCAAGTTTCAGATGATCGAGGTCGCAGACGAGAAGGCGCCCGACACCCTGAGCGAAGCTGAGGTGCGGGCGGTGAAGGAGCGCGAGGGTGAACGCATCCTCGCGCATGTGAAGAGCGAGGCGCATGTCGTTGCGCTCGCATTGGACGGCCAGCTCTGGAGTTCTGAGGAGCTGGCAGCAGAAATCGACAAGCTCGGCACGTATGGGACGAGCCATGTCGTGTTTGTCATCGGAGGCAGCCACGGGCTCTCCGATGAGGTACTGCGCCGCGCGAAGCAGCGACTGAGCTTCGGGCGCATGACACTGCCGCACCAGTTGATGCGGCTGGTGCTGGTGGAGCAGATTTACCGTGCGGTGAAGATCAATCGGAATGAACCGTATCACAAGTAAGCACAAAGTCATCGTTAATTGAAGCGTCAAAGCACAATTCAATGTCCTTGACGCTTCTTTCGTAGGGGCAAGTTTTTTGCGGAAAACTCGCAGTAGCCTGTATTCAACGCCTATCGAGGATAGGAACACGATTGTGCTAAACCCAGTCCATTTACGCCACGGGCGGCAGCGAAGATTGCAGAGATTGTTGCGAGTGAGTTCCCGGCTGGTGTAATCAATGTCGTTCATGGTGATGCGGATGTGGGCGACAGAAAAGCATGTCATCAACGTTCCGCAGACACTGGATCTTCCTTATATACCAGAATAAATCTTATATCACGTAACTTCGCATCGTACAGGGAATGTACAAGTGATGGAGGTGACCCTGAAGAAATAAAGAAGCCACTCCATTTTTTTGGAGTGGCTTTGTACTCAGCTATGATACGATGAACGGCGGCTATTTTCTACCTAGTGTCTCCCAAATTCCATGGAGCCAGGAGTCGAACTCAGCATCTTTGTCGCCCTCGTAAGTATCATAGATATCCAGACGTGTCTTTTGCAGTTTTTCCTTAAATTGCTCGAATGTGTGACCTTCAGGAAGGCTTTTTTTAATCCGTAGCAAAATTTTGTGAAGACCTTTAAACAGATCGCCTTTGTTTTTGGCAGGCATCTGTACATCTTCATCCAACTGCTTGAGCTTGTGATATGCGGCTTCGCGCACTTGAAACACTTGATCATTTTTCAAAACATAATGTAGCAACTGTATGGTAGGGACGGTATCCCAGTTTCCCAATTCGTTCACCGCATTCAGTCTGTCTCTCCAGCTTGCCGACCGATTAGCCGCTCGTTTGAGCTCCTCAAAGTTTTCCGGTAGTTCGTTAACTGCTCCAATATCATGGTTGTTCGTCAAAGTTCAATCTCCTTAATCATCGCCATCTCGGCAGAATGATGAATGTTAATCAGGTAAACACCATTATAGCACGAACCTGGCTAAACTACTTCATTAAAGCCGATTGGCTAGCCTAAACCTATCTAGTCTCCTTGACAATCCTTTTTTTCTTAATGAAGTCTACCATATACACCCAACCAATCAGTCCACATAAGACAAATCCAAACGCATACAGAGATCCATAAATGGGAATAAAATCGAGTATGGTTAAGGAGTACATATTTTTTAGTAACGGATAGAAGATGGAAATGACAACAACCGTGTAAAAGGCTAGGCAAGAAAGGCCTAAGAAGAAGGCTGCCTTAATATCCAAAGCGTTTTTTCTCAAGTAAGCAAGGAGATAAGCGGTATAAACCACAATATTACATGCGAACAAAGTGACACCAATGTACTCGATCGGCTTGGAGAAAATCATTCCGAAAGCAATCAATATGGGTCCGATGATATCGATGGCAACAACCCATGGATACCAGCTTTTTTTCGTCATGATCCGTCCCAGTGCACCAATAAAAATCGGAACGATCGCAGATGAAAAATGAAAATGGACCGAGCTTAACGCGTGTGTTGCCACATTAGCCTCAAAGAGGTCGAATTGATATTGATATAAGGTAAACCAAATGCCCCCTATAAAAAAATAAACGAGCCCGGCGCCAATCGCTATCTCCGCTGCTTTTCCTCTAGAGAACACAATAGTGCTCAAGCCATAGATGCCAAGCAGCAGTGTGAACAATAGCCACCCAAGGGACAGTATCCCTGGGATTGCCGTACTTTCTAACCCCCACATCTTACTACTCATTACCGAGGCCAAGGTAAGAAGTGCAGCGGGAAATTGAAGCCATTTCATAGCAGCATAAATCATTCGTTGATGTTTATTTCTTACGTCATGGTTCAAAAGTAAGATTACAAGAGGTACAATGACGAAAGCCGCAAACAATAGAAATTTTTCAACAAGTTCGAATTGAAAGTAATCAAGATAAAATATCAGAATGCTTATGATTCCACCGGGAAACGCGGGTGCTAATAATGATTTCATTCGTTGCTTCAAGGAACTATTCATGGTGTTTCCTTTCTAACCTATGTTTATCGTAATAACTGCCTGCATCCAGTTGTGTAGCGTTCTTTATTATAGATCGGCAATTCTTCTTTTTGTAGTCTAACACATATAATTGTCAATATATGAAAATAAGCATCTTACTGCGAGAAGGATCGTGTGAAAATAGTCTCTTGAGTCTTTCTCGACGATAGTTTCAAGAGGAGCGCTTTTCTATATTGTTAAAAAAGGAGAATGGAGATGACTGCAAAGTTAACCTTGAATTATACGGATGGAGATTTCATAGAAAAGATAGAAATACCCATTTACGATGAGTGTCGTAAGAATACCTCTTTTGGGCTGTATCATTTAAATCGCAACCCTGCCCTTACTGTTCACAAAGAGTTATTCGTTATCGATGAATCAGGGATTGCCCCAGAATCTATGTTTCAAAGTGTTACAGAATTTTGTGAGGAGATTATTCCTTATTTATTGAGTAGGAAGAATGAGTCACTATTTCTATTTGGGGAGTACTACGATGCAGAAAAGGATAAGATGATAGACATTGATGATATTGAGATTCTCTGTTTCGTAGGCGGAGAAGCCACGGCACAAGAAGAAAAAAAGTAATCTAGGATAAAAGTCAGAGACGATGGAGAAATGTCCACGTCTCTTTTTTCTGCGCTCTGAACTTTTAAATATTCATTCAACATATTAAGAAATAAAGGCCAATTTCCGATAATTAATATGCGGTCATATGTCCTAAATCGACATTTATCAACATTTATCAACATTTTCTTAGAAAAGGTGACTTAATATATGTTTTCGCCGTTCCAAAAGAAGAAGAGTAGACTTGAGCAGCAATCGAGAGAGGACCTTCACATGAAGAAGGACTTCGACGAGCCGCAAGAAGAAGGTTCACTAAATTCGACTACTTCCGAAGCGAAGGAAGAGCCTTCAGGTTCTGTTTTAATTAATAAGGCCCATATGGACAAAAGCTCGCTTGATCTATTATTTGCCGTTGAACAGATGATTAAGGATAAGCAGCATGTTGAAATGAGTCATAACGATTTGCAGGACCGACTAAACCATGCGAACGGACAAAATGATCGTTTGAACAGAGACCTAAAGAACTTGAGCAAGGTCATTGAGGAACGTGAAAAGAGCATTCTGGAGCTGGAGCGGAAATTGACCGATAAAAATCTGAAGGTTGATCAAATGCTAGAAGACTATCGGGAGCTTCAATCCAATATGTCTGGTCAGAACGATGAGCTTAAAAGTGTAATTGAGCTCGAACGCCAGAACTATGCCGGTCTGCTTCAGAAGCACAATGAGATGATTACGGATAAGAATAAGAGAATCAGCGAGCTTGAGGAGAAGAATGTAAGATATGAATCCGAGCTCTCTCAAATGAAGCAGAAATTCGATGCTCTTCGCCAGGAGAAAACGCATCTGCTTAATGTTGTAAATGACTTTACGAACAGACTGACATCTCCGTTTGCATCGAACACAGGAACAACTGAGGAATCTCCAAACGATTAAGGTCATGTCTGATCGGAAGAGAGGACGAATGGTATGGAGACATACATTACGCAGGTAATAGAGCTGTTATCGCTTGGGAAGACCCCGGATGGTGTATATCAAATCACAGTCGTCGTGACCCAAGAGGATAGGCAAGCTACATACGAAATTGATATTGATGAGTTTACATATATTGAGCTTGAAATGTTAAAGCCATTGAATGGCGACAGGATCCGACTCTCTCCCTACTCCAAGTGGGATCCTTATCGAAATACCTTTTATAGTTCCGTAATCAGAACCACTGATGTTTCCCGGGATGTGCAGTATTTTGGATGCAGCGAAGCGTACACACATGAAATAAAGCGGATCAGGAACCTTCCGCCCGTCCCGGCAGAAGATAGAAGGCAGGAGGACATAGTAGAGGAACCTGCTCCGCAGCAGATACAACTCCTGCGGCAATTCTCTGAACACATGCCTAAAATATTCGTTCTGTTCCTGGTAACTGCCGGCTTGTTGGTTGTTCTATCTATCACTTCGAAGGGGAACGACGATTCTGCACATACATTTAGCGGATCGATCGGGGTGGCGCAGGCAGAGGAAAAAACGTATGCTTCGAAGGCACCGACGGTTCCTGTACTAATAAACGATTTAAACAAGTCGGGAATCTCAGATGAGGATGCAAGAACAGGCCACTTGGTCGTATCGCAAGTATCGAATCAGCCTAAGACCACTCAAGCATCCTTAGAAGTCATCGACATTGATAAAGAGGAGTCTTTCTTTGGTCTGCCCAAGGGATATGTGGCTTTAACTTTTGATGATGGTCCTTCCACGCTTACGAAGCAGTTTGTGGACATTCTGACAGAACAGAAGGTAGCGGCAACATTCCTATTCGTAGGGCAGAAGGTGGAACGCAATCGAGATGCCGTGATCTATGCGAGTGAACATGGAATGGCGATCGGAAATCATTCCTGGGATCACAGTTTGCTTCCAAAAGCTACCCCTCAGGATCAGAGCGAAAGCTTATCGAAGACAAACAGCGTTATAGAATCACTGACGCATAATACAGTTACGTTGTTTCGACCACCATACGGTGCGATTAACAACGAACTTGTCTCCGAGGTCAAAAAGATGAATATGAAGACTCTCCTATGGAATCGGGATCCAGAGGACTGGAATGCGAAGAAGCCAGAAGACATTATTCGATACTTTCATCAGGTAGAAGCTGCTGGGGGCGTATATGTGCTGCACGAGAACAAGAACACATTAAAGGCACTTCCAGCTATTCTTAAACATTTAAAAGAACAGAACTTAGAATTCGTCATTTTCAAATAAAATAGACCTGCTTCCTTCTCTATCAATCTTTCAAAATTTTTACATCCATTTGATATATTTCGCGATTTTCTTGACTTGATTTATGTTAAAATATCTCAGGATCAGAAATTGGAGAGGGGTTTTTTAACTCATGTCATGGAAAAAAGTTCTGGGGAAAAGCACCATTCGTGTGGCTACGACTGCACTATTACTTTCTCAACTATTCGGCGCGGTAGGTCCTGTCTCTGCTGCAGGCACAGATGTAGAAGTACACTTGATCGGAATCAATGACCTGCACGGTCAGCTGGATACCACATCAATGGTTGGTGATAAAAAGGCAGGAACGGCTCCAATTCTAGCTACATATCTAAAAGAAGCTCAAGCCAAACATGAACACTCCCTACTCTTCCATAATGGAGATTCTGTTGGTGCATCTGCTCCCGTTTCTTCGTTGGATCGGGATGAGCCTACGATGGAATGGATGAATATGATGGGCTTCGATGTGGGTTCACTCGGCAACCATGAATTCGACCAAGGGATCGCTGCATTAAAAGCACAAATCTTTGGCGGACTTGATCCAAAAGAAGGAAAAGTGACTCACGCCGGGGCAAAATTTGATTATGTGAATGCAAATGTCGTTGAAACTGCCACTGGCAAAACATTGATTAAGCCATATGTAATTAAAGAAGTGGGCGGCGTCAAAATCGGATTTATCGGATTGGTGACGAAAGCTACACCTGCTAAAGTATCCCCATCGGGTACAGCAGGCGTGCGTTTCTTAAGCGCTGAAGAAGAAGTGGAAGCCGTTAATAAATATGCAAAAGAATTGCAAGATCAAGATGTTGAAACGATCATCGTTCTGGCGCATGATCCAGCAACAACCAAAGAAGGCGTAACCACTGGAGAAGCAGCTGATTTAGCAAAAGCTCTGCCAGCAGATTCGCCTGTTGACGTTATCGTAGCAGGTGACAATCACGCTTTGGCTAATGGTGAAGTAAATGGGAAATTGATCGTTCAAGCGTATTCTTATGGTACGGCATTTGAAGACATCAAGTTGATGATTGACCCTACGACTGGGGATGTAACCGAAAAATCAGCTACAGTGACAACGACTTTCCAAGAGGGTGTAAAAGAAGATCCTGAATCTTTGGCTATTATTAAAAAATCATTGGACAAGCATCCTGAGCTAACCAAGCCAGTAGGTACAACAGATGGTTCTGTCACTCGCACAGATGCTTACAATAACGAAGCACCTCTCGGAAACCTCATTGCGGATGCTATGCGTCAAGCAGACTTTGGTGATAACGCAAGCGATGCTGACTTTGCATTTATGAACCCAGGTGGTATTCGTGCAGATCTGCCAGAAGGCGATGTGACCTTTGCTGATCTTGCTAAAATCCAGCCGTTTGGCAATACTCTAGTGAAACTTGAGCTGACGGGTGAACAAATCCAAACCTTGTTGGAACAACAATGGGGAACCAATGCAGATGGTACACCAAACACCAAAACACTACAAATCTCTGGTTTGAAATATACGGCAGATTTCAATAAGCCAGTTGCAGAACGTGTAACGAGTCTTAGTCTGGAAGATGGCACACCTATTGACCCTGCAAAAACGTATACAGCTGTAGTTAACAACTTTATGGCAGCTGGTGGAGATAACTATAAAGTGCTGGTGGATGCTAAGTCATCCCTAGCAGGTCCTATCGATCTGGATGTATTCTACCAGTACATTGTAGATGCGTATAAAGGCGGCACGATTCAAGCTAAAACAGAAGGACGTATTACGAACGTAGCTGCCCCTGCAGAGCAACCAGAAACACCGGTAGCAACAGAATTCATTTCCCGTGCTGAATTTGTAACTGCTCTAGTAGACATGTTGAAACTAAATGAAGTTGCTACAGCACCTGCATTCAAGGATGTGGCTGCTGACGCGGCATATGCAGACGCAATCGCTGCAGCTACTCACGCTGGATTCATTCAAGGCTACGGTGGCAACTTCAACCCTGACCGTGATATCACTCGTGAAGAAGCAGCTACCATTCTTGCTAAATTGTTGAAAAATCAAGCTTCGGATAAAGATGCTGCTGCGATTATTGCTGGTTTTGAAGATGGCAAAACCGTATCTGTCTATGCAGTTAAATCCTTGGCACAATTGATTGAGCAAGGTATTTTTGGAGCGGCAGAGAACAACGAACTTCAACCTAAACAAGGTCTTTCCACTAACGATGCCAAAGCTCTAATTGAAAAAGCTGTTGCAGCAAAAGCTTCGTAATGTAGAACGTATTCAGGCCTTATTTTAAGACAGGGAAACACATCCTTTTTGGAAAATAAGCTTCTCTATTGATAAACCTCGAATTCATGAAAGAGTTTATCTGGGAGATTGCTGTATTCCAAATGAGGATGTGTTTTTTTATGCTCTTATTGATTAAAAACTAATCTACGGCTGGTTGTACTCCACTGAGGTAAGATCATTTCACAAATATACTCCTTCAAATCATAAATCCCCTCCATTTATCATTTAAGAATCACTATTCATTCAACAAGGTCCTCGAATAGGTAGAAGCCATTGTTCAAGTTGTCTTTGTTGAGATTTTGTAGAGACGAATTTTTTAAACTAGATAAGAAAGAGTGGAAACTCGGACCAAAGTGCATTCTTCACGAGCCATCTATCTATGGAGGAGGTGAACAGGAGGGAACTTGGCAAGATTTCATTGAGGCAAAAGGCTACTGGAATCATGCAAATAGAATAATTACTTCGGCTGAGTGTGATCAGGTCGATCCTCCTGCTGTTGATGAATTCTGGTAATTTAGGAAATGGAGGAGAAAGGTATCTTGAAACGAAAACGCAACATGGGTAAAGCAATACTCTCTTGCTTCTTGGCAATGATGCTTGTTTTGCAGACGGTGGCGTTCTCTGTTACTGCATATGCCGATAGCGAACCAACCAATTCTGGGGCAGTAGCCAATAGCGAAACCGGGTTGAAAGGAACAGACGAACCGGTGCCAGTGACAGACGCCGTGTACGATGTGCCGAACGATTCCATCATGCTGGTGGCAGCTCCGACGGACAAAACAGTTGTGTTCATGGATGCTAATTCAACGTTTCCGCTGAAGGTGACGCAGGGAACGGACATAGCTCCAGGCGGTACGATCCAGGGACGACAGGCGTTTACTCTTAAATCAGAGGGCCTCAAGGTTCCGGTTAAGGGAGATTATGCAAACACACCGGACGAGAATGATACAACCAAGTACATTCAGCAGGGTGATTCAATCGAGTTAAGACGGGATGCCTACTTCAACGAAGTGGTACTGCCGACAGCTACTAAGCCGTTAATGGCAACAACCGATATGGGTTTGAAGCAACTCGGTACCGCTTTTTTCACCCCCGATAGCATCAAAATTGTATTTGATGGTGACGATTGGTTTTTTAACGGTGTCGGAAGAGGGGTTACCTTTGGCTTCGAAACCACTGCCAATTCGGATATCGCAGGCATGAATTACGGTGATACGAAGCCTATCACGATTTTCGGGGGAGCGTATGAGTTAGTCAACCCGGATGTGACGGAAGCGTACAGCATCACTTTAAGCTCGCCTGGAATGATTAGATGGGACCAGTATAGTTACCGGGGAATTCAACCAGCCCAATTGGTAGAGGGTGCAATTACCTGGGAATCAACCGTGTCTGCATTCGATCAGTTTGATAAAACAGTCCAATTACCGTTGGACGGGAAGATATTTTATACGAATCCCGCCACATATAATACGGGCTTTGGTAACGTGTCCGGTATCTATATGGAAGGTTCGTTCAAAGTCAATGGCCAGAACGTAACTCCAGTCATTGGGGCCGACGGCTCGCTAACTTACCTATTTCCGGAGGGAACAGGTTTGGATCCAAAGGTTGAATTTAAAACATGGATACCCAAAGAAGCTTATTATTACGAGCATCGCAATGCACCAAGTAATCTTGGTCGCAGCCACCGGGATATGCATGGCAAAGTGGAACTGAGACAGGACAATACGATGCTGGTGCAGGCAAGTCAGGAGATTTCTTTTGCCCCTGACTGGATTCAAGCCAGTGCTTCCTATGACCATTCGAATGAAACCATTACATGGAAGGTCACGGTTAACCAATATAACAAAAAAGGGTTAAAGGACTTTACGATCACCAATGTATTGCCTGCAGGGCTGGATTTTATATCAGCTGAATGGCAGACGTGGGAGGATAACACTGCATCTGAGGTACAGCCCATTACACCGGATGCGAACAGCATGTATTCCTTTGGGAATATCAACGGCAAAGTCGAATTAGTGATTCAGAGCAAAGTCACAAGCGGCTCCAGCTTCAGAATCGATCCTCGTGCCAACTGGAATATGGATACACCGGGTGGCATACAGAACAACGATGTCATGACGGGTACAAGGCCTAATGCCGTGACGGATGAGGCAGTGGTCAACATCGGGGCACATACGTTTACCAAAACAGGCGCCGTTTCAACCGAGGATTATAGCCTGGGCGGCATTACCTGGACCGTGAATCTGGCACCGCAGTATAATCTGCCAGATGCCGTAGTTTACGATGTGCTGGTACATGGCGGAGATTTGAACGTCTTGGACAACGCAGTGGATGCAACTGGTGAGGTGAGCTCGGAAACGATTGCGAAAATCAAGGCAAATGTTAATACAGCTCAACTTTGGAAGCAATATCACGAAGGTACCCTTAAGAGCGCAAACGGCTTAACTCTGAAGGTTATTCCTTTGACAGTGAACGGTGAAATTGTGGCGGATTTGATCAAGGTGACCGGATATACGGATAAGGCTGCATCCTTCAGCTTCCGTACACTGGAGACTAACCCGGAAGTTCTCTTCAGACAGAATATTGAAGCCGATAAAATTATTCGGAATCGGGCCTTGCTGTTTGATGGAGATACCGTAAAAGCGGCAGAAAACGCTGCTAATCTTCATCTGCGCATGCTGAACAAGGATATGCTGTTTGCATCGAAGCCATTGAAGGCAGATGGCACACTTGAAAATGTAAGCCCGAATAACATTAGCAGTTACATTCGAAACGATAACAATGAAGCATGGACCATTTCCGCCTATGACAGGACAACCAAGACGGTCACATTCCGTTTAGGGGTAAACATGCCTGGATATAACACAGAAGAAATGGCTAAGGATGGCGGTAATCGGGTCATTAGCAATATCAAGCTGGTGGACACACTGCCTGAAGGATGGGAATTTGTTCCGTTTTCTGATGGTGAGGACTTTGAGCTGTGGAAAGGATTTTCCGACAATGGATCAGGTACAGAATATGGTGCCCGCAATGATGCCAGAACACGTATTGAACCAGGGACAAGTGCTCATGTCGTCAGTTTCTCCCATCAAGGAAACGAGGGAACGTTCACTTTCTCGAAGTTAGAGAGTCCATATGTCATTCTGGTAAAAGCAAGACCTTCCAACGCTGCTCTGCAGAAGTATCTGGACGAATACACCACCAGCGGCATCGACAAGCAGGTGCTGTATAACAAAGCCGATCTCCATATGACATGGGGTGGTGTGGAGAAGGTTCTCACTGAACAGCGCAAAGTGATTGTACCGGTTCAGACCCTTGGCAAGTCAGTAACGAAGCCAGTTCCAGGCGTACTCGAATGGACAGTAAACTATACCCCTCCATTCAACATGACACAGGGTGTATATTTGCAGGATACCATAGGTGCAGGTATGGATCTGCGTTATGAAGAAAATGGAGAGCTTGTGCTAACAGCACCTAGTATGGCCGTCTATCGGGCGAAGCTGTCTGCCAGCGGTGCTCTGGAACGAGAGGGAGAAGCGCTGGATCTCAGCAACCCGAATAGTGAAGTTCAGGTAGAAGCTGTCCCAGGCGAGGGCGGCACAACGGTGCTAACATTTAAAATGGATGACCCTAATCAGTTCTACCAGTTTGTCTACCAAACAGAGGTTGACCCTTCCAAAGCAAAAGCTGGAGACAAAATGGGCAACGAAGTAAAGCTGATGGGCGATGATAAGCTGAAAACAGTCAGTGCCAGAAGTGAAAGTACGCTGGACAACTCTGACGTTGCCGGAAGTTCAAGCTCCAATGCCCTTCTGCCTCTGAGGAAGGTGGATCCCGACAACAATCCGCTAAAAGGTGTAGAGTTTACACTTTATAAGAAAGAGGGCGGAACCCAAGTTGCCAAAGGAACAACCGACAGCGGCGGGAAACTGAATCTGTTATTCCCAGATCCAGGATACTATGAGCTGAAGGAAACGTATATCGACACAACAACATGGTTGCCGACTACAAAAATTTATCAGGTGTATGTAGGCAATACGCCAGGAAAGCCCATCTGGGTAGATGGCGTGAAAGTAACCTCGGATAATCCGCTGGTTGTTCCTACACCAGCACAAGGAAAGCTAACCATTACTAATAAGGTGGAAGGAAACGGCAGTGATTCTTCCAAGGATTTTGAATATACCGTGACTTTCGAGGGCAAAGGTAAGGACGGAGAGTATACTTATACAAAGTCCGATAATACGGTTGGCACGATCAAGAGCGGAGACAAGATTAACCTGAAGCACGGGGAGTCTGTAACGCTCTCGGCATTACCTGCGGATCTGGTTTACACGGTAAATGAGGCCGATTATACCACTGTAGACGGTTATATTACTACGCCGGAGACAAGAGAGTTGTCTGGCATTATCGTGAATAAAGGTGATCACAAGGCAGACTTCGTTAATGAACGAACCGTGAACAAACTGACGGTCAGCAATACCGTCATGGGGAACGGTGGCGACAAGACGAAGGAGTTCGAGTACACAGTCATTTTTGAGGGTACCGGCAAGGATGGAAGCTACTCCTACTTGAAATCGGACGGCAGCACAGGAACGATCAAGTCCCTTGATATCTTCAAGCTTAAGCATGGAGAGACACTGGATATGTTGGATCTGCCTAAGGGTCTGAAGTATACGGTTACCCAGAAGGAATACACAGCCGATGACTACATGACCAATCCGGAGGAACGGGAACATACTGGAATCATGGAAGGCCAAGATGAACTAGCCCCGTTCACCAACATTCGGGTGCTGAAGGGCGGCCTGCTCATCAGTAATACAGTTAAAGGCAAAGACGATGACAAAAAGAAACTGTTCAAGTACACCCTTAATTTCACAGGAGAGGGCGAGAACGAAGCTTACACCTATGAAAAATCAGACGGAAGCAGCGGCACAATCAAGAATGGAGAGACCTTTGAGCTTACAGACGGTCAGACACTTATTGTGCAAGGACTTCCAACGTATCTCGAGTATAAGGTGACCCAGGATGATTACACGGAAGATGGTTATGTAACGAATCCTGAAAGTTTCGACCACACAGGCACTATTCCAGAGAAAAAACTGGCCGAAGCGCATTTCATCAATACTCGCCCATATCTGGAAGGCGTTCTGCGTAACAACAACACAGGAGAAGTTATTCCAAATGCACCTATTACAATAACGGACCTGAAGACCAGCAAGGAGATTCAAACGGAAACGAATGACAAGGGTGAATATGCGATTCCGGCCACAGCAAATACGGACTACACAATCACATATACCAAGTGGTATCAGGTAGGCGGAAAAGATGTTCCTGTCGAGTTCACACAAAAAGCCAATGTAGACGGCAGCGTGACGGATGAGACCATTCCAGCTGACATTACAGCTGTAGGGATCGTTCTATTCAAGCAGCTGGATGGAACAACAGAGCTATTCAGTGAGTCATTAACCAGTCAGATGTACATTTATTTGAAGGATATGGACGGCAAGTATGTTGAGGAGAACGGTCATCCGAAGGCGTTTCCTATGGCTTCAAACGGTACCTTCTCTGTGGAGGGCCTGAGCGAGCAGAAGTATACAATGGAAGTTCGCTATAAGGCTGAGACGGGGGAGGAACTGCTCTTCAAAGTAACACAGCTGAACGTGAAAGCGAACGGGGAGCTGAATATATCCGAGGCATTGGTCGATCCTTACGGTACGGTTTATGACGAAACGACAGGAGATGCCAACACAGGCAGGAAAATTGAAGGAGCCAAAGTTACACTCTACTATGCTGATACGCAGCGTAATCGAGATAACGGCCGCATTCCGGGTACGAAAGTTACACTTCCTCCGGTTCCTAATTTTCCGCCTCATGACAACGAGAGCCCAGAGCAGATGAGTGATGCCAACGGCTTCTACGCGTACATGGTGTTCCCTGAAGCAGATTATTATCTGATCGTAACCAAGGATGGATATGAAGCGCACAGAAGCGGTACCATTTCTGTTGATTTTGACATTGTAAAATACGATGTCCCAATGAAACCGATCCGTTCCGGTGGCGGCAGCGGTGGTAATGCTGGGAATGGGAACAGTGGAACGGGCAACAGCGGTAACAGCGGCACAGACAATGGCAGTAACGAAAACAATAATGGTAGCGGTGAAACCGATAATAGTGGCAGTGAAACTGGCAACGGTAGCAACGAGACCGACAACGGTGGCAGTGAAACCGATAATGGTGGCAGTGAGACCGACAACGGTAGCAGCGAGACCAACAACGGTGGCAGTGAGACCGACAACGGTAGCAGCGAGACCGATAACGGTAGCAACGAGACCGATAACGGTAGCAACGAGACCGATAACGGTAGCAACGAGACCGATAACAGCAACATCGGAGCCGACAACAGCAGCAACGAAACGGGCAACGGCAGCAACGAAGCTGATAACAACAGCAACGAAAACAGCAATGTTGGTGACGAGCTGGACGATGCTCCAAAAACCGGAGACAACAGTGTTTCGCCAATGTGGTATATGGCTTTGGCGCTGATGTCTTTGGTGACAATCGGACTCTGTCTACTCGGTAATAAGAAGAAAACGCACATGTAGTAGATTGGAAAGGCGGTAAGAAAGGGAATGAGAAAAACCAAAAAGATGCTTATCGCCGTTTCCTCCCTTTTGTTGGTGTTTTCTCTCGTCAGTATGACAAGAATTTTTTTGCGGGATTATACCGAGAAACAGAAAATTGAAGAGCTGACAGAAGTTTGGCAGGAAGGATCAAACCAAGGAGGAGGGGATACAGTCCCCTCCTTTTTGTCCAATAAGGCGAATAAGCAGGTCATGCTTCCCGAATTTCGGAATCTTTACGAGAGGAACTCGGACATTGTTGGCTGGCTGAAGATTGATGGCACCCGGATTGAGTATCCGGTCATGCAGAATCCACAGGATGCCGGGTACTATCTCAATCATGATTTTGATAAAAGGGAAACTACAGGTGGGCTTCCTTTTTTGGATAAGGATAGTCAGGCTGACACTTCGAACATTTTGCTGATTCATGGACACCATATGAAAAGCGGTTGGATGTTCAAAGACTTGATGAAATATAAGAACGAGAGCTTCTATAAGGAGCATGCCACGTTTCAATTCAGCACACTTTACGAGAAAGAAGAGTATGAAATTGTTGCCGTTATTCTGTCAGAAGTCTATCGGAAATCGGATGACGTTTTTAAATACTACCAGATTGGGGAGATCAATACGCCCGCCGAGTTCGATTCCTATGTACAGAATATCAAGAAACTTGCTCTCTATGATACAGGTGTAACAGCCCAGTATGGCGATAAGCTTGTTGTGCTGTCCACTTGTGAGTACTCGACTGAAAATGGAAGGCTGGCTGTGGTCGCCCGAAAGCGTTGAGGTGCTGCTGATCCAAGAAAATGATACAGGAAATGAATCTGCTTCATATCGCGTTCTCCCTTTGGAGGATGCGATTTTTTTGTCTCCAACACGTTTGAGGCTATTTATTCATTACAATATCATTTACCTCTACTCAATAGAACGATAATCGGACAAATGCACTTTATTTTCCTTGGCGACCGCGTTTCAGGCAAACGTTTGGCGAGAGAGGTACTACGAAGAATGCGATACTGAATCCATTTGTCTCTTTTGATTACAATCGCAATCACAGCCTTTATCACTCTTTTATAGTCATCCTAAATTAAAGTAACGATTAGCATAAGCGGCAATTCGTCTAAATATGAGTTGATGTTATTCATGAGGCTTATTCCACGGGGGCATTGTGTGATTTTGATCGGTTTCTATATTTTCCACGCTGCATGATAGAATGATGGGGAGATAGATTTATCATACATAGAGTACCTGAGTATAGTAGACAGGAGAGTGTCTATCGTGGGATATAGAGATTACGAAGCACAATTGAATCGAATAAAAATGAAACTTAAACAAGCTATGCATAAAGACGCGGATTTCTCCTTGTTTGGAGCATCCTCCCACCAATACAGGGTGAAAGGTAAGCTTATGGCCAAAGAGGTGGAGAACTGGCAGGACCGTAACCAGGTAATACTTCCAGAGCCCTTCGCGCAGTTTTTGACGGAAATCGGGAATGGAGGTGCTGGGCCTTATTATGGAATCTATTCGCTTGAAAAGGCTGCTTCCAATACGGAGCGCGAGGCACTCCTCGCACAACCGGTTCTGCATCCAGGGATGACCAAAGAGGAGTGGAACGATCTAATTAAGCTCCTGACCGAAGATGAAGACATCTCCGATGAAAAATATGATGAGGCCCGTAATAAAGTGCTAGGCGGCATGCTGTGCATAGGTACCCAAGGCTGTGAATACGATATGTATCTCGTGCTGGAGGGGGAGTACAGAGGGAAGGTTGTGTACACTTCTGATTTTCATCCGGATCATCCCTTTTTCTTTGTTTATGAAGACAGCTTTCTGGACTGGTACGAGCGCTGGCTGGATGAAATTATTTTGGACTATGAGGGCTCGTGGTTTGGCGTTCTAATGCCGGGAAGCGAGGAGGCTTTAATGCAGACTTATCAGAAAGCTCCGAACGAAGAGATGCAAACCAGAGCACTGGATGGGATGTATAAATTTAAAAAAGTCTCTCAGGAAACGATTGATTTTCTGAAGAATATTGCAGAGCAACGTCCGAAACATCGATCCACCGCCATTCAGCTCATATGCAAAACGTCTTTTGATACAGGTGCAAGCTTTCTTATGGAGCTAATGCGATCGGATGTGCATGAAGATTTTCTGGAGGCATTAAAGATTCTGAACGCCCACCGAAAAACTGCAGATTTAGCAGAGTTTTATCCGAACATTTTGCAAAGGTTTGACAGGATTAATGATCGTGAAACCCTTCGTTATGCAGGATATATTTTGGAAGAGTGTGATGCAGTTTCTCTCCAACAATTTGAGCCCCATCTGTGCAGCGGTGATCCGAATATGCAAGCCACAGCAATCTATGCTGCTCGCTGCTGTAAGAACAAAGCTGGAAGCTGGAAGATCATTGAAGGCATGTTTGTGGATGCCGATCGGGAAGTTCTAAAAAACTCAATACTATACTGGGGCCTCATTCCACACGAGAAGTTGCTTCCTTACTATAGGGCCATATGGCCGGAGTACAAAAACAATCCAAATTTCAGAGAGAAATTTATCGACTGTTTGAAAGAGATGCGTTTACCAGAAGACTATTTCGAAAGAGATGCATCATGACCAAGCTTCTTGTACAATGGAGTGAATTCAACATGGAAGGGACTGAACGATGCGCAGATATCAATATCTTGAACCTACCCTATCCAAAAACAATGGAGGTGAAAGTATTGATTACAGAATTACAGACAGAGCGTCTGCAACTGAGGAAAATGCAGGTATCAGATTCGCCGGCTTTATTTAAAATCTGGTCTGATCCGGAGGTTACTCGATTTATGAATGTTCGTTGTTTCACGGCTGAAAATCAAGCAATAGAAATGATTCAGCTTCTGGATGATCTATCACAGGACAATAAGGCCATTCGTTTCTCCATCATACACAAAGAATCGGGCGAAATTATAGGATCATGTGGGTATAATGCCTTCAATTTTGCAAATGGAACAGCGGAAATTGGTTATGACCTAGCCAAATCGTACTGGGGAAAAGGTTATGCTTCAGAGGCGGTTTCGAGTTTGGTCGATTACGCCTTCTCATCGTGGAAGCTGAAACGAATCGAAGCAAAGGTGGACCCTAGAAACCTGAATTCCATCAAGCTATTGCAAAAGCTTGATTTTTCGTTCGAAGGGACCCTTAAAAAAACTGAAGGCGTAGAAGAAGCATTTAACGATCTCCACTTATACTTAAAATCAACAATCTGATTGAACTAATCTATCATTCTTACAATAGTAGAATACACTGAGTTTAGCCGTACGGGCTCTAGACCGTACGGCTATATTGCATTTTAAGCAAATCAACATAAATTTATATTAAGTCGTTAGTTAAATAAGATACAATGAAATGTAGAATAGGGCATCCAGGCGGGTGCCTTTAGGTTTGCCCGCGCACAAGGCTATACCGTATTAAGATATTCGAAGATAATAAATTTGAATTGAAATGGTGGGTTCATGAAAGAATTATACAGTCAGGTAAACCGAAGAACATATTATATCTCCATGTTAACGATCATTATGCTTATGGTGTGGGGACTTATCCTATCGACGTCCGAGTTAAAGGGCATTACGATAGGATATGGTATTCATTTTACGTGTGTAGCAATTATATCGGTGTGTTTGCTGATCTATCCGAGGCATGAAACTTATTTTTCCAGAAAGATTATCATTATAATGGGGTTCGCTTATTTCTATACTCTTTTCTTTTTGTACCCGGATACCTGGACCACCTATATTCTGATATGCCTAATTCCTTCCCTTGCCATTTTGTTTTTTGATATGAAATTGTTTTACTTCTCCATGGTTTTAAATGGAATACTGATCCTGATGACTTTCGTTTACATTACTCTAATTGACCAGGGACAGGTGTATACATACTTACATTACGATCTTGTAGGCAATTTAATCAATATCATAGCCAGCCAAGTGCTGCTGTTTCTCATATTTCATTTATCCTTTAGCCGGATGAAAAAGCAGCAACTTTATTTTGAGCAGTTACAGCAATCGGAGCGTTTGAAGATGATCGCTCATTTAACCGCTGCTGTGGCGCATGAGATTAGGAATCCGGTTACCGTTGTTCGAGGTTTTTTGCAGTTATATCAGCAAGATCCTGCTTTTGACCTTCAGGACAAGAACAAGTTTAAATTAATGATCGATGAACTGAATACGGTTGAACATATCACCTCTCAATTCCTGACCCTTTCCAAGCCTAACGGAGATCTGCAACCTGAGAGAGTCGATGTGAAGGGTGTTCTTCAGAGTGTTACAGATCTGCTTAGTTCTTATGCGATGCTATCGGATAACCATATTGATATCGATGTAGAGGAAGACTGCACGATTTTTATTAATACGATTGAGTTCAAGCAGCTGCTTATGAATTTAATCAAAAATGCAGTGGAGGCATCGGATGCTGGCAAGCCTGTTTCTATCACGGCAAAGAGAAATCGTCATTATATTGAGATAAAAATCATCGATCAAGGAAGCGGAATGTCAGAAGATGAGGTGAAGTCGCTAGGTACTCCTTTTTATTCGCTAAAAAGTAATGGAACAGGGCTAGGATTGATGATTTGTTTTAATATTGTGGAAAAGTATGGTGGAGAAATTCGTTATCATAGTTCGAAGGGACAGGGTACAACCGTTACTGTTCGCTTCTTGGCCGCATATGACAAGTGAAAGCGTAGACTAAATTTTCTTACTAAGCGTATTTACGCTAAATGGTAGATAAATTAATGACAAATCTGGCGTAAAAAGGTTTAGGGGGTGTTGGTGATGTCTTGTAACAGAGGGGACAGCACCTACTTTTATTAACATCGTATTGCGCCTCTTTTTTTTCCTCTAGGTTTTCCTGAGATCATAGTAATTCTATAGATTTTTCTTGATTGACTAACGATATCTCGAGTGAGTAGAATAAAAACACAAATCAAGGATGAAATGTGATTCTTGAATGTGAAATCGGCATTATACTTGTCTGCGGCGTGACCAATTGTGAATCAGACAAGCTTAGGTAGTGTACTTGATAGGAGTACATGTCAGATGTTTTTTTGGATGATTGTGCTGGCAGTACTGAGGAGGATTGTAACTGATACATAAAGTAGATTGAGAGATTTATACACCGGCAGAAAAAGGATTTAGTATCCAAAAACTAACTCATTTAAGGGGAACAGATGAAAAAGAA
Source organism: Paenibacillus pabuli (assembly GCF_039831995.1). Taxonomy (NCBI): domain Bacteria; kingdom Bacillati; phylum Bacillota; class Bacilli; order Caryophanales; family Paenibacillaceae; genus Paenibacillus; species Paenibacillus pabuli. The sequence goes on along the minus strand of NZ_JBDOIO010000005.1, from coordinate 729,623 downwards.
TTTTAAAGTAAAATCCTTATCGATCCTATCTACAGTTGCTATCCTTAGCGCCATGGTACCACATGCCTCCGCATCGGTGACTTTGAGCGATATTTCAAACAGCTATGCCAAGAACGAGATTAATGAACTTGTGCAAAAAGGGATTATTTATGGCACAGGGGATGGGAAATTCAATCCAACGAGTAATATAAAGAGACAGGATTTTGCTATCCTATTGGTAAGAGCGCTGAATCTGGATATCGGTAGTCCTCCACAATCACCTTCTTTTAGAGATGTCCCTCAAAGCAACTATGCATTCCCTGCTGTAGAGGCCGCTGTCAAAGCGGGTCTACTTAAAGGCATGGGTAATGGAATTTTTGGCATCAATCAAAATCTTACCCGTGAGCAAATGGCTGTCATATTTGTGAACGCACTAGGAGTTAATAGTGCAGGAAAAGGCCAAAACCTAGGGTTTTCGGATGTCAATTCAATTTCTGATTGGGCTAAAGATGCAGTTGGTGCTGCTATTGAACTTGAACTAATGAAGGGGAATCCGGATGGTACGTTTAAACCTTCTCATCAGGCAAGTCGTCAGGAAGTAGCGCTGGTCGCATACAAGTTTCTCAATGAAAAGACCAAGATTGATGAACAAAAGCCGACTGTGACACCCCCACCGACTCCAATACCGCCGCCAACTCCAACTCCAGTTCCAACCCCAACACCTCCTACTGGTGGTGGTACACCTTCGACAGGTACAGGAGGGAGTTCCCCAAGTAATGGAGATTTGGAAGCAGCCAATTTGGTGAAAGCTATAATTGCAAATTTACCTGTAAAAGGCGAAGTGACGTTAACCAACAAAGTGGCTGTGGTTGAAGCGCGCACAAAGTATGAGGCACTAACTTCGACTCAAAAGACACTGGTGGGAGATATCACGCGATTAACAGAGGCGGAAGCAGCGATTGCTGCATTGGAAGCCCAAGCAGCTGCGGATCTGGAAGCCGCTAATCTGGTGAAGACAGCAATTGAAGGCTTACCTGTAAAAGAGGAAGTGGTGCTTGCTGACAAAACAGCGGTGGAAGAAGCGCGTACAGACTATGAAGCACTAACTGCAACTCAAAAGACGTTGGTAGGAGATATCACGCGATTAACAGAAGCGGAAGCAGCGATTGCTGCATTGGAAGCCCAAGCGGCAGCGGATCTGGAAGCCGCCAATCTGGTGAAAGCAGCAATCGAAGGCTTACCTGTAAAAGAGGAAGTGGTGCTTGCTGACAAAACAGCGGTGGAAGAAGTGCGCACAAAGTATAAAGCACTCACTGCGACTCAAAAAGCGCTGGTAGGAGATATCACGCGATTGACAGAGGCGGAAGCAGCGATTGCTGCATTGGAAGCCCAAGCAGCTGCGGATCTGGAAGCCGCTAATCTGGTGAAGACAGCAATTGAAGGCTTACCTGTAAAAGAGGAAGTAGAGCTTGCTGACAAAACAGCGGTGGAAGAAGCGCGTACAGACTATGAGGCACTAACTTCGACTCAAAAGACACTGGTGGGAGATATCACGCGATTAACAGAGGCGGAAGCAGCGATTGCTGCATTGGAAGCCCAAGCAGCTGCGGATCTGGAAGCCGCTAATCTGGTGAAGACAGCAATTGAAGGCTTACCTGTAAAAGAGGAAGTAGAGCTTGCTGACAAAACAGCGGTGGGAGAAGCGCGTACAGACTATGAGGCACTAACTGTGACTCAAAAAGCGTTGGTAGGAGATATCACGCGATTGACAGAAGCGGAAGCAGCGATTGCTGCATTGGAAGCCCAAGCAGCTGCGGATCTGGAAGCCGCTAATCTGGTGAAGACAGCAATTGAAGGCTTACCTGTAAAAGAGGAAGTGGTGCTTGCTGACAAAACAGCGGTGGGAGAAGCGCGTACAGACTATGAAGCACTAACTGTGACTCAAAAAGCGTTGGTAGGAGATATCACGCGATTGACAGAAGCGGAAGCAGCGATTGTTAATTGGCAAGTAATTGCACTAGCTATTGAGAATTTGAAAGTAACGTATAACGGAGTCGATGTTTCAGTCTTATTACCAAGCCACCAAGATGGAGCTAATATTACTTGGACTTTAAAAGATCCAACGCAGTCATCAATTATTAATATTTTGGATGGTAACATTGACCGTGCCAATTTAACAGCTGATACGAACATTGTGCTCGTAGCCACCATTGCCTCAGGATCTAAGTCGGCTACTAAGGAATTTGTAATTACTGTTCAAGCTGAGGTTGCTGAACCTAAGTCTATCCTCAGTAAAGAAATTACAAATTTCGATTTTACCAATGTCTATGCGACTCAAGCTAGGGGAGAAAGTAAAAAAATTACCTCAACAGATTTCAAAACGAACCCTAAGCATTTCACAATCAGTGATGGGAATATTACAATACCTGTTGACCTGACCTGGGATATTCCATTGAATGGTTTCTCTACCGGACAGGTAGTTGGATCGGCAATTGATAGTTTCATTCAGGACTACTGCAATGCGCATGGAATTAATTTAGGGGATCGGACAGTAGGTGGATATGGATTTGAAGACACATTCTTTATATCTACATTTAAGACGGGATCCTCCGCTGCGATTACATTAGGTGGGAACGACTGGTCGTTTTTCTTTCAAAATAATCATTTCACCGGCACAGACGAAGATAGCACCAAAAATCGTACGTTTGTTGTCAGTGATGGTGTGAGCCAGGCAACTGTTGTGTTAACTCAAGAATTTAGCAACGTTGATAACCTGGTAAGTTATCTAAATAACCAATTGCAGTCTGCCTCAGTTTCTGTCACAGCTGAGAAAGAAAATGAGAATCAATTTAGGCTTGTACCCGATAATTCGAATACGGAGATAACCATTACCGGAACCGATAAAGAGCAGTTCTTTGGCAACTAAGATTTTAAACTAGGCAGGATAGTAATATAGCAAAAATCAATAAGCAGAAAAGGCCGTAGATGAATTTGACGGCCTTTTTGTGCATATTAAAAATTTGGATAATCCCTAAACGTAATAGGCGAGGAGCAACATATTTTAATGTGTAGTGCAGTTTACACCAATCCGTACCCCAGCCTAGTCCTATTCCACCTCAATCTCCTTCACCGTCTCACCCTCCACCAGGACAGGCTGGTAATAGGTGTTGGTGGGAAGATCCTTTTTGCCTTGCAGCTTCTTAATGACCCAATCGGCAGCGTCGCGCCCCATTTGCTCCTGAGGATGGGTCAGCGTGGTGAGTTTGATATTGGCATTCTTGGCGATGTACGAATTGTCCTGTCCAATAATGGACAACTCATCCGGAATGGATATGTCCAATCTTCTGCAGGCATGCACCACTTCCAGTCCCACCTCGTCGTTATAACACACGATTGCGGTTAGAGCTTCCCTGTTATTGTTCAGAAACGTTTCCAGATTAGCGGACAGGTCCGGTTTCGAGGCTGTATCGAATGATAGCACCTGTTCGGGATGGAACCGTAACTTGGCTTCACCCAGTGCTTTGATGTACCCTTTCATCCGATACTTTCCCTGCAAATCGTCCATCTTGGCAATAAGCCCAATCTGGGTGTGTCCTTTGGCAATGAGTTCCCGGGTGGCAAGATAGCTGGACTGCACGTCATCCAGACAGAAGAAGGGAACCTCCAGCTCTTCGTAAAAGGCATTAATCATCGTGAACGGTACATCCTGCTCCTTGAATGACAGATAGTACGCAATGTTGGGGTTATACAGATTGCTCTTGGTAGGCTCAACGATCAGGCCATCGACCCCATAGGAGAGCATCATTTCCAGCGCTTTTTTCTCTTGGGCGACATCATTATTGGTGCTGGCTAACAGCAGCGAATAATTATCCTCGTTCAGTCGGCTTTCAATGCCGCGAATGATCGAGGGGAAAATGTAATCAGAGATGTACGTGGTGATGACACCGATCGTTTTCTTCATTGTCGTTCCGCCGGATCTAGAACGATATTGGTTGCTGACATAGGTGCCAGATCCCTTCTCGCTTCGCAAGAAGCCTTCATTCGACAGTTCTAAAATAGCCTTCCGAACCGTCTGGCGACTCACATTGTAGCTCTCCTGCAGAGCTGACTCTGTTGGAATCTGTTCGCCCACGTTATACGTCCCCGAAAGGATATGGCTCTTTATATCATCAATAATGACCTGGTATTTTGGCTTCACACAATCCACTTCTTTCATCATTACTCATCTATAGAAACGTTAGTGTTCAAATAGTTGTACGTACATATTTTATCATGATTCAGGTCCAATGAAAATAAAACAGTATATTTCTCGAAATAAACCGTACAATTCTGGTTTGATTACATGAAACTGTACACTACAGCATACCCTTAAGCAAGCGGGAAAAGACTTGATAAAGAGTAATATGATGTCCTTTGTAAGTATAACTATTTTATATTATTGACAAATGTACGTACAAAAAATATACTAAGGCTGTCAGAAAAGGAAAGCGCCTTCTTAAACAAGGATTGCTGTTCTTTCACCAGAAGTGATCGCAACAGCAGTTAGACATTTATACGAATTCATGAATTCAATTCATCATAAGCCGTTGCCGTTTTGGATCTTTAACATAAAACAGCCTTCGGATATAAAACTGCGATCAGAGAGGGGACAACCATAGTTATGAGTCATGAGGAGATGAAAGAGGCGATTGCGAAGGGAGCCACTTCACTTGGCATCGAATTCGGATCAACGCGGATCAAGGCCGTATTGATTAACGAACGTTTCGACACCATCGCATCCGGGAGTTATGAGTGGGAAAATCTCCTGAAAGACGGATATTGGACGTACAACCAAGAGGATATTATTACAGGCATGCAAACTGCGTATCGCGAGATGAAGCAGGATGTGGAACAGAAATACGGTATCACGCTGCAAACCATCGGCTCCATCGGATTCTCAGCCATGATGCATGGATATGTTGCATTGGATCGTACGGGTGAACTGTTGGTACCGTTCCGGACGTGGCGTAATGCAACGACCGGGGTAGCAGCCAAGGAGTTAACAGATCTTCTTCAGTTCAACATTCCGGAACGCTGGAGTATCGCACACTTGTACCAAGCGATTTTGAATGAGGAGGAGCATCTGCCTCGCATCGATACCCTGACCACGTTGGCTGGATACATCCACTGGTTGCTAACCGGCAATAAAACGATCGGGATCGGTGATGCTTCAGGTATTTTCCCAATTGACGAGTCTACACATAACTATCATCCTTCCATGATCAAGCAGTTCGATGAACTGATCGCAGGCCGAGGTTATCCATGGAAATTGGAAGAGCTGCTTCCCAAGGTATATCTCGCTGGGGAGCATGCAGGCGCGTTAACGGATGGCGGAGCCAAGCTGCTCGACCCTGCGGGAGACCTGCAAGCAGGCATTCCGCTGTGTCCGCCGGAAGGCGATGCCGGAACAGGCATGGTCGCGACGAACAGCGTGAGAAAACGCACGGGCAATATTTCTGTCGGCACATCCGTCTTTGCTATGATCGTACTGGAAAATGAATTGTCCAAAGTCTATCCCGAGATCGACATGGTCACAACGCCAGACGGAAGCCCGGTGGGCATGGTACATGCCAACAACTGCTCCAGTGACATCAATGCATGGATCGGATTGTTCCGTGAATTCGCTGAGGCTATGGGATACGAAGCCGATAACGGCAAGCTCTTCAGCGTCTTGTTTAACAAAGCACTCGAAGCAGACCCGGATGGCGGCGGCCTTCTGAGCTACGGGTATTATTCCGGCGAGAACATCACGGGAATCGATAAGGGACGTCCGTTGTTCGTTCGTTCACCTGAAAGCAGGTTTAATCTGGCTAACTTCATGCGTACCCATCTGTTCACAGCCTTCGGTGCACTGAAGATCGGGATGGATATTTTGACGGAAAAAGAACATGTAGCTATCGACAGCATCTTGGCCCATGGCGGTCTGTTCAAAACGCCAGTCGTTGGACAGCGAATCGTTGCAGCTGCGATGAATGTGCCCGTATCCGTCATGTCGACGGCAGGGGAAGGCGGAGCATGGGGCATGGCGCTTCTCGCATCGTACATGATCAATAAGGATGAGCAGGAGAGTCTGGATGTGTTCCTGGAGCAGAAGGTATTCAGCGAGGTTGCTGGAGAGGAAGTAGCACCGGACCCATCGGATGTCAAAGGATTTGAATCATTTATCGAACGCTACCGGGAGGGTCTGGCCATTGAGCAGGCGGCTGTTGATCATCTGGTAGAGAACGGGAGGGACTAAGATGTTAGAGCAACTGAAACAAGAGGTTTATGAGGCGAATCTGGAGCTGCCGAAGCATGGTCTTGTGAAGTTCACATGGGGCAACGTCAGTGCCATTGATCGAGATAGTGGACTGTTCGTGATCAAACCGAGCGGCGTCAGCTACGATGCCATGAAGCCAAGCGACATGGTCGTTGTTGATCTGGATGGCAACGTGGTAGAGGGCGAGATGAGACCATCCTCGGATACAGCAACCCACGCCGTTTTATATAAGCATTACTCCGAAATTGGCGGGATTGTGCATACGCACTCCACATGGGCGACCATCTGGGCGCAAGCTGGACTGGATGTACCTGTTATGGGAACGACTCATGCGGATACGTTCTATGGTGCGGTACCTTGTGCACGTTTCCTGAACCAGAACGAGGTTGATCGCGGATACGAAGCGGAGACAGGACGCGTCATTATTGAAACGTTTGAACAGCGTGGGATAGATGTTATGGCGGTTCCAGCCGTGTTGCTCCATGGGCATGCACCGTTTACGTGGGGGAAAGATGCCAAGTCTGCGGTGGTGAACAGTGTCGTGCTGGAGGAAGTATGCAAAATGAACCTGTATGCGCGGCAACTAAACAACTTCGCGAAAGAACTGCCGCAGGGCATTTTGGATAAACACTATCTGCGGAAACACGGGAAAGACGCGTATTACGGACAGAAGTAATTTGGTTATGTAGCGATCGGAAGATGGTACTGCAATCGGAGTGGTAAGTCTAAACCCATATGTTCAACTATAAAAAATGAAAAGAGGATGATTACATGTCAGCAACAGCAGCTAAAGAGTTTTGGTTTGTCGTTGGTTCGCAGCATCTCTATGGTGAAGAAGCACTGGGCGAGGTAAAAGCCAATGCACAGAAAATCACGGATGCTCTGAATGCAAGCGGCGTTCTTCCATACCCGCTCGTATTGCAGGATCTTGCGGTTAGTGCGGATAAAATCACGAGCATCATGAAGGAAGTCAACTACCGCGATGAAGTCGCGGGTGTTATTACATGGATGCATACATTCTCCCCGGCAAAAATGTGGATTCGTGGTACAAAATTGCTGCAGAAACCGCTGCTTCATCTGGCTACACAATACAATGAGAGCATTCCTTGGTCCACCATCGACATGGACTTCATGAACCTGAACCAGGCAGCACATGGTGACCGCGAGTATGGTTTTATCAATGCCCGTCTCAGAAAACAAAACAAAATCGTCGTTGGTTACTGGGAACGTCCTGAAGTGCAGCAGCAGGTTGCAGATTGGATGGACGTGGCGGTTGCCTATAACGAAAGCTTTAACATCAAAGTGGCCCGCTTTGGTGACAACATGCGCAACGTGGGTGTAACTGAAGGGGATAAAGTGGAGGCACAGATCCAATTCGGATGGACAGTCGACTACTTTGGCATTGGTGACCTCGTACAGGTTGTGAATGCTGTGACAGAGCAGGAAATAGATGACCTGATCGCTCAGTACGCAGAGCTGTATGAATTCGATTATGGTACAAACAGCAAGGAAGCTTGGGAAGCAAGTGTACGTGTGCAAGCCAGTTATGAAATTGCGATTAAACGTTTCCTGGACGAAGGCGGATACAGTGCATTCACCACCAACTTCGAAGATCTGCATGGCATGAAGCAGCTTCCGGGTCTGGCTGTACAACGCCTGATGGCCCAAGGTTATGGATTTGCAGGTGAGGGTGACTGGAAAACAGCTGCGCTGGATCGTCTGTTGAAAGTGATGAGCCACAACGAGAACACGGGCTTTATGGAGGATTACACTTACGAGATGGCAGCAGGACAGGAATCCATCCTTCAATCCCACATGCTCGAAGTAGACCCAACACTTGCCAGCACCAAACCAAGAATCATTGTGTCTCCACTGGGCATTGGCGATCGTGAAGATCCGGCACGTCTGGTATTCGACGGCAAAGCAGGCGAAGGTGTTGTCGTATCCATGGCTGACTTCGGTACACATTACAAACTGCTGATCAATGAAGTATCTGCATTTGAGCCAACTGTACCGGCACCAAATCTGCCAGTGGCACGTGTATTGTGGAACGTGAAGCCAAACTTCCAGGATGGGGTCAAAGCCTGGATCGAAAATGGCGGAGGTCACCACACTGTTGTTTCCTTGAACCTGACAACAGATCAGATCGTAACGTATGCAAAGCTGGTTAACCTGGAGTACGTTGTCATTAAATAAGCGTGAAATATATTTATTTGGACTCATATCCGTTATTGCCTAGCGGCCGGGGGGATTTCCCTCGGCCCTTTGTCATGCAGTGATGCGGGTGGCAGAGCAGCTGCAATCTGTGCAGTGTCAGCCTCAGGAAGAGTAAACTCTGTGCGCCCGTAGAGCATCCTTTATTTTGCTATAATAGCCCAAAGGAGGTTATCGATTCATTATGCATACTCAACAAAGCTTACTTGAACAGCTCCACCAGCTTGGCATTGACGGACAAGGTACGCTGCTTGTTCACTCTTCCATGAAAAGTATGGGTGAGGTCGAAGGTGGGGCGGATACTGTACTGGATGCACTGACAGAATATATGAAGGACGGACTGCTGGTGCTGCCAACCCACACCTGGTCCACCATCAATGCGAGTAATCCAATGTTCCACGTGGAATCATCACCATGCTGCGTCGGAATTCTACCTGATCTATTTCGAAAACGGCCAGGCGTAGTACGTTCTTGGCACCCGACTCACTCGGTTGCAGCCATCGGTACAGATGCAGTGGCATTCACGAAGGACGATCACCTATATGATACACCTTGTGCAAGAGGCTCAGCTTGGGGCAAGCTGCTGGATCGGAAAGCGACCATTCTCCTTGTTGGCGTGGACCTGAAACGAAACACGTTTATCCATGGCGTAGAGGAATGGGTGGACATTCCGGGGCGTTTAACAGATGAGCATGAGCAGCTCTACACTGTATTACCAGATGGAACAGAGATTTCAGTACCTTCCCGCAGGCACTGTGGGTTGTCGTGGTCGGAGCATTTCTGGAAAGTGGATGAGGTGTTACAGCGCAAAGGCGCGATGCGCATAGGAAGGCTTGGGGGTGCTATTGTACGAGTATGTGATGCGGCCATGGTGGAGGCAGTTATCACAGAGATGCTGAGGGCGAATCCGGATCTATTCTCGGATAACCTGCCGCTGGCGAAGGAGTAGGAGTAGACATACCAGAGGACCGCTCGGCAACGGGCGGGAGAGGGTTCTTTTTTTCAATAGTTAAACGTTCAAAACACTCACAAATCAGCAAAATAGATGCATAAATAAAACAGTGCTTGGCTGTATTTCCAGTGTATAGGCTACTCTCCCATAGGGGTGTGTGATAAGATATGGTTAATTTAACCAAAATATTTTGTAGAGATATAGCATTTATAGTTTTATTGTAGCATTACTTAGGGATTACGAAACAACCTAGCTCAATGAGATCGTAGTAGTCGCACCAAGAAGGAGAAGATTTGTGAGTCCATTAGTATGGTATGATCTTTTTTTATTTGTCCTGTTGTTTGGTGTATACGTTTATGTATTTGCTACCGCTAGAATTACGAACTTACATAAGGTTTACTTTTTGTTTCATGGGTTGATGATGCTCTGGCCCTTCTGTCAATTTGCGATCGTGTTGTCGGATAATTCGGGGTGGCAGTTGTTTTATGTGACCCTGTCTTTCGTTGCTGTCTCACTGCTCGGAAGCGGTTGGCTGCTGCTAACCATTTTCATTACCGGCTATGCTGATCGGTTGGGAGCAAAACGTTCCTTCCTGCTGTTTACTCCGGCCATTGTTGCAGCCTTAGGTGTGATCATAAACCCAACGAACTCATTTGTAACCCCTCTGGAGGGTGGTTATGTCGAACGGGCATACGGACCATGGTTCTGGGTTGTCATGATTGTTTTGGTGAGCTACTTTGTAGCTTCCCTCTTTATTTTGTTCGGGGCACTTCGCGCCTCCGATAAATCACCAACGATTAAAAAACAGGTGAAAATTACGCTGTGGGGCATATTCGTCCTGGCTGTTTTTGCAGCTATTGATGCCCTTCTGAATGTGGTTTTGCGAGCATGGATACCGTTCATCATTCCCGGACTGACGTCGCTGGGGATTTTTCTGTCGGATTTATTTTTTGTCTATGTCATCAAGCGGTACAACGTCTTTGATCTGGTTTCCATCGCCCATGAGGATGTGATTAATACGATTCCCTATGGCATCCTGGTTTTGGATGAGAATGAGACCATTATTGAAGCAAACAAGGCATCCAGATCCTTCATGGATCTGCATGTTGGGGATTGTTTTGATATGGAGGCATTTCTGGGATCGGTTCGTGTAGAGGGCGACAGTAGGTCGTTCCTAGATCAGTATCAGCAAAAGGAAAATACGCTGTCTCAGATTGAGGTTATTGTGGAGGAGCGCGACATGGAGCGTCACTTTATCCTCCAAACCTCTCCAATCATTGATCATTATCAGATGCCTCTTGGTCATCTCCTAACGTTTCAGGATGTGTCGCAAGAGCGCTACTATGTAAAAGAAATGAATCGGCAGAATGAGATGCTTCAGGAACGCAATTATGCCCTGGATCGCATTCGGCAGGAGTTATCCGAGGCTAATCTCAAACTGGAGGAGCTGGCGCTTACGGATAGTCTGACTCACTGCTACAATCGTCGTTATCTGACCCAGCAGCTGACGCATGAGGTCATTACGAATGTTCACTATAAGACGCCGTTTTCACTCCTTCTCCTGGATATTGACTACTTCAAGGCAATCAATGATCGCTATGGACATGTCATTGGGGATGAAGTGCTGTACCGCACAGCTCAGGCTGTGAAACAGTCCATCCGGGAGACCGATATTCTAACGCGCTACGGCGGGGAAGAGTTCATGATCTACCTTCCGCACACGGAACGCCAGTTAGCTCAAAAAATTGCGGAACGCGTGAGGCTGTCCGTGGAGTCCAACCTTATGGCGGTAGATCATGAGGTTGGGCAGGTGTCCATTACGATCAGCATTGGGATTCTATCGATTGAAGATTTCGAATGTGATTATGTGCCGGATAATCCCGAAGGATACCTGACCCAACTGTTTGCAGCGGTAGACAAGGCGTTGTATCAGGCGAAGAAGAATGGGCGGAACAGAGTAGAATTTGCGGAGTTTGAGCGGGGAGTTGTGTAATTGAATATTTTACAAAAAATATAATTATATTAGAGAATATATAAAATTTTCTGTTAAAATTAATATTGGAAATAGTCTAGTTCTGATGTCGGATAATTATTTTATAAATTCAGATTTGGAAAACTAAATTTATAATAATTAGGAGGAGTTACAGATGTATTTAAAAAGTGTACGGATCATAAATTTTAGAAAGTTCGGATTGGAAAATAATAAAATAGAATTTGTTGATGCTAAGAGTTATTTAGATGAGAAAAAGGATAACGATATAAATATAGCACCAACTACTACGTTAATAGTAGGAAAGAATAATGCGGGAAAAACAACTATTATCAATGCACTAGATAAGTTAATCAATAGAAATGGTGACTATAAAGCAAACGATTTCAATTTTTCATATTTGACAGATTGTCAAACCAAGTGCGACAGTTCCTCTGTGAAAGATTCGTGAGCGGTTCTCCAACCCAAGCATTTTCGTGGTCTGTGGTTTATTAGATCTAGTGAACTGGCAAGATCTTCATCCTCGACTTGAGCGAGATCGGTGCCTTTCGGGAAAAACTCTCGAAGCAATCCATTCGCATTCTCATTGGAACCGCGTTGCCAAGACGAATATGGATCAGCAAAATAAACGTGCAGGTCATGGCTTGTTTCCAGATTGGCATAGCATGCAAACTCCTTTCCCCGGTCAGCCGTGGCTGTGAGGAAAGTGCCTGTGGGATACTGTGAGATGGCTACACCAAGCGCAATTTCCATAGACAGAGCAGTGCGATCAGGCATGAGAATGGCGGTATATAGACGGGTTTTGCGTTCAATGAGCGTGGCTATGCATCCTTTACTTTTCCCACGACTAGATACGACGGTATCCAGTTCCCAGTGCCCAAACGTTTCACGAGAACGAACCTCTTGGGGACGATCCGAAATTGATCTGCCAATGGCAAATTTACCGCGAGTTTCTGCGGGTTTCTGACGCTTTCCTTTGTGCCGAAGAACCTGTAACGTGCCTTGAACCAGTCGACCTGCGTAGATCCAGCGATAGATCGTTTTGAAGGATACTGCTGGCAAGCCTTCGGTACGGAAGCGTTGATTGATCTGTTCCGGAGACCACGTTGCCTTCAGTTTTTCCTCCAGTGAAGCAGCTAAGGTGCTTGACCATTTACCTGAAGAAACAGAGGATTGACGACGCTTCTCATAAGCGTTCTGAGCGTGTTCTGCCTGATAGGGATACGATGAATTAGCACGATCTAGTTCGCGGCAAATCGTGGACGAATGTCTCCCCAGTTCTTTTGCAATAGCTCTTGAGCTTTTGCCTTGTCTGTGGAGGATTTCTAGCTTGCTGCGTTCGATTATGCTAAGATGTGAATAACTCATGGACTGATTCTCCTTGTGTGAATGCTGGTGTGGTAACTTTCATTCTACACGAATCAGGCTGTGAGCCATTTTTTTATTTCAGTAGGGTGTCGCACTTCATATTACAATCCGTCATTCCTTTAATTTCAATGTTATTAATTAACTATACTTCAATTGTGATCAATATATTTGTTGTATCTTTCTCACTATTAGTATATTACTCTATTCGGTATGTTTTATTACGCTGGATTAAACATTGGTTTGCCTATAGTCTAGCATATTTTCTAATGCCACTTGTCTCACTTTTTATATGGATATATTTTGGAGCTCTACTTAATGATTTTATGAAAAGTGATCTATTTTTAATGGACTCTATTGTATGGTGGATGGTACTCTTTATTTCGATAATACTTATAAACTTATCAGTAATATGGACGCCATATGAACGTATCGATGAAGTGAGAGTATCAATGTACCTACTTTTAGCATTTTTCTCTACTATTTCTTATTGTTTCTTTATTTCTGATTATTTAGCTCCAATTATAAATCCATATATAGACATATTATGTGGAGAATCTTTTACTGAACTAGAAATTAAGCATAAGATAGAGAATTTTATTACTTGGGCGACATTACCCTATTTAATTGGAGCAGTGTTTGGTTGTTTTACCATTGAATTGGTTTGTAGAAATTATAATAGACAAAAATCTAATAATACATGAACTAGTTTATCTTATTGTAGCTTAGATAGAACTTAATCCCCTTCAATTATTAGTTAGGAATGCTCCATGAGCAGGTGCATCTCATCTGGAACATTTTACGAGACTGATGGAGAAAATTGTTGGACTGTATCGGGTGATGCTGGAGGAAATGAAGTAGGAAAGGTATTTACTGGAAAATGTAGGATGTGCCTTGAAGTGGGTATATGCATATAGGACCATAGCACCGATGAGGAGCACAGCTTGTGTTTCTATCATGGTGAAATCAGGATGTTTGCCGGATTGTTTACATGTTACACTTCTGCTAACATAGGAAAATCCTATTTCGAATGAGCGGAGAAACATTATGAGTACAATCAAAGTTACCCCTGAACAACTACATCGCGTATCGAATCAGGTGGATCAGGCAAGACAACAGTTGGAGAGTATACGAAGTGATCTGACGAGACAGATCATGTTCGTTCAGATGATGTGGATGGGCGCGACGCAGGAGCGGTTTTACTATGAGTTCGAGCAGTCACGACCAATACTGGATAAAGCGCTGGAGAGTATGGTGAACACATCCAAGGAATTGAGGGATATCGCCACGCGTTTCCAAGATGCAGATGCTCAGAAGGGAAGCCTGGGTGGTGCAATTGGAGCAGTCGGTGCCGCAGTTATGATGACCAAATCAACAGGTGATTCAGGTTCGGGTGATAAGGGCTATCGGATGGCGAAAATTAATATGTTCGGTAAGTGGGTAAATATGCCTGTCAAAGAGAATGGTGTTGCAGATCAGGCTGCCCTTCAGGCTTATGAGAGGGATCAGGGAAATCTGGACTTTAATCGCATGCAAGCTGTGAACGTTGAACCGCCTGGGGAAGATATTTTTGCGTTACAGATCAAGGCATTTGAGATGGGCATTCATCCTACTACAGGAGAGCCTGTATCGGATAAATATGCTCAGATGATGGTTGCGTCTCTGAAATTCAGTCAGATTTTTATGGCCGTTTCGATGGTTAAGGGGAGTATGCCGGGTAGCAAAGGTCCATTCCGGTTGCCATCATCCAACCCAGCTGTGGCGAAGATTAAGCAGCATATTGAGAAAGCTGAATCAAAAGCAGAAGCAGGGACATCAAAAATAAATTTGTCTGAGGGACAAACTAGCTCCAAATCGACCGTTACTGGGCAATACTCTGGTGGATTAGTTAAGGTTCCAAAGGAAGATAAGGCGGCCGATAGACTAGCTGAAAAGCTCGGTGGTGAGTCTAGGGTGAAATTTAGTAATGATCCTAAAGGCAGGGAGTTTGATACAGTAAGTGATGAGTATATTGCTCAAACGAAGCCACCATTGAACAGCTTAGATAAGCAGTTTAGGAAACAGGCTAAAGCAACCATAGAAGCAGCTATTGAAACAGGAAAAAAGGCATATTTTCATTTTGAGGGTAAACCTGATGATAGAGTGATAAGACAGCTAAACGAATATGCTGACAGATATAAAGTCGAAATTGTCATCGATACTAAACCCTTATGATCATGAGAGGATGAAAAAAAGAATGTACGAATATCATGGATGGGCAACTATAAGAGAAAGTGCTTCATTTGAAGAAGATGAAGATCAATACGATTTAGCGATTGAACATCTGCAGAATTATATAGAAGAACTGAATTGGACTTCAGGTGTTTTGGATTTAAGAGCCGTTAATGGTGACTTTCAACTATGGGTAGCAGGCCTTAATAATCACCAACCTGAATCTAAGGATGATCCAATCGAAGTAATGAAAAAGGTAGGTGAGCTAGCTCAGGGTTCTTATGGAGTCCTTTATGTAAGAGATAGTGATGATGCGGAATCCTCCAATCAGTTTAAGGTCTACACTTTAATTCGAGGTAAAGTAACGGAGAATGATGATCCGTTTCTCTCCCCATTCATACCTACATTAGAGGATGAGTATGAAGGATAATCTGCACAAATAGTTCATACCATATTTGAAGTATATGCAGCCAAAAATTATAGTAGATAGATCCCCATATGTAACAAAAAACATGAAGAATCCGCTCTCATCTGAGAGACGGATTTTTTTGCGTTCCACCACCAATATATCTCTTGTCAAAACGTAATCATTACGATAAGATAATACTCATTGTTTAAATAATAATAATTACGATTAAGACAACAATTGATAGAGAGGGGCATTACCTTGAATAAAAAGACGCCGCTGCTGGTGCTGACCTCCCTGGTCCTGAGCGCCGGACTGCTGAGCGCCTGTGGATCTTCCGAAACGAGTCCCGCTGCGCAGCCTTCCACCGATAAAAACGTTCACTTCCTATATAACTTTTCCACAAACTCGCTTGACCCACATGTAGACTCCAGCTATGTTCCGCTACGTGCGGGCATCACGGAAACGCTGGTTCGTCTCGATGAAGAGAATCTGACCGTTGCACCATGGCTTGCTGAGAGCTGGGAAAGCGAAGACGGCCAGCATTGGACCATTGATCTGCGCGATGATGTAACGTTCCAGAACGGCAAGCCGATGACGGGTGAATCCGTTAAGGCGTCACTTGAGCGCGCATTGACCGAAAGTGCAGCCATTCAGAATGCACTTAAGATCGACAAGATTGAAGCCGAGGGTGACAAACTGGAGATTACAACAACACAGCCGTTCCCGGAATTCGCCTCCGAACTGGTAAACCCAAATACGGCAATTATTGACGTGAGCGAGCCGGACATCGTAAACAAGCCAATCGGCACCGGGCCGTTCAAGTTGACTTCATTTACCCCGGGCAGCAAGCTTGAACTGGATCGCTACGATGAATATTGGGATGGAGCTTCACCTCTCGACTCGGTAACGTTCTCGTTTAACGAGGATGCCAATGCTCGTACACTCGCACTTCAATCCGGACAAGTCGACATCGTATACCGTCCGGAAGTAGAAAGTCTGGAATCCCTTAAAGCAATCGATGGCATAACTGTGGAGTCCACCTCTACGTTCCGCGTTCACCAGATGACGATGAACATGCAGCGTGATAGCATCAAGGACCTGAACGTGCGCCGTGCACTGGATGCATTAATTGACCGCCAGGGGATCGTTGATACCATCCTTCTTGGCTACGGTGAGTCGGCTATCGGGCCGTTCCTGCCGTCTCTTCCGTTCGCACCTACCTATGACGAGGCAGCATCACAATCAGGTGAAGAAGCTGCGGTTAATTACCTGAAGGAAGCCGGCTACACGCTGCAAAACGGCGTTATGACCAAAGATGGCAAACCACTGCAACTGACGCTGCTTACATACTCGGCTCGTGCAGACCTGCCACTGATTGCTCAGGTCTTCCAGTCTGACGCCAAGAAGATTGGCATCGATGTGCAAATTCGCCAGATCGACACGCCGGAGGATTATATGGCGTCCAATCGGGATTGGGATATCGCAACCTATAGTAATCTGACGGCACCGCGAGGTGACGCGGGTTACTATCTGAATGCAACGTATCATCCGAAGGGTGCACTCAACTTCAGTGGATCAGAGGATCTGGAGCTGACGGCGATCATTGATGAGCTGAATCTCACAGTCGATCCGGAGAAGCGCGCAGAGCTTGCGGAAAAGGCCGCCAATTACGTGCACGACAATGTGCTGAATTCATTTGTCCTGCATCCGGGTACGATCGTTGCCTACAACGGCAAGAAGATCAAGAACTGGGTAACAACGCGCAGTGAGTATTACATGATCACCAATAAGCTGGATGTGATGTAATGTTTTGCATTTTGCTTCGCAAGTTTCTTGAAGTTTTTATTTTTCTGCTGTTCATTATGTTTGTGAGCTTCCTCTTCATCCGTCTGGCTCCGGGGGATCCAGTGCTTACGATTCTAAACGTGGACGAACTATCTGTCAGTCAGGAACAGGTTGAGGCTATGCGTGAAGAAATGGGCTTCAATGATTCCCTGCCTGTTCAATTTGGCAATTGGCTGCTGGACTTCATCCGCCTGGATTTCGGCGTATCGTACTCGACAGGACAGCCGGTTATGCAGACGCTCATGCGGGCGCTTCCGGCTACAGCGGAACTTACGATCGGCGCGCTGCTGGTCATGCTAGCTGTGGCCATCCCACTAGGATCACTGTCAGCATTGCATCGTGGCAGCTGGATCGACCGGGGCAGCCGGTTGTTGTCCATTGTCGGTGCGGCAGTGCCCAGCTTCTGGCTGGGCCTGATTCTGATCGACCTGTTCGGTGTGCGCTTCGGCAATCTGCCGACAATGGGGCGGGATGGATTCGTTTCGCTTATTTTGCCATCTCTGACGCTGGGACTTGCCATCTCCAGCGTTTATGTGCGTCTTTTGCGCTCCAGCCTGCTGGATTCCCTGAGCCAGGAGTTCGTTCGGTCTGCCCGGGCGAGAGGTTTGTCTGAAGGTCGCATCTTCTTTTTGCATGCCTTCCGTCACAGTCTGCCACCCGTCATAACCGTCTTTGGTGTCAGTCTAGGCAGCCTCATTGGTGGGGTTGTCGTCATTGAGGTGCTGTTCGCCTACCCGGGCATCGGCAAGCTCGTCGTTGATGCCATCCGCCAGCGCGACTATCCATTGATTCAGGGTTACATTTTGATCATGGCGGTCGTTGTATTCTTCGTGAATACGGCAGTCGATCTGTCCTATCGATATTTGAATCCGGAAATGAAACTCAAGGAAAGGGAGGCCCACCGATGAAAACGATGCTTCTGCGTCCACTGGCCGCTAAAAAATCGAAAAAACACAGCCTACAGGCGATCACTGCCTTGCTATTCGTGCTGCTGATCATCGGGGCTTCCATATATGCCTTTGTTTATCTTAAGCATGACCCTACACTAACCGACCTGCGCGGACGGCTGCAGGGTGCAAGTGCTCTCCATCCATTTGGGACCGACCATCTGGGCCGAGACGTTCTGACAAGGTTGCTGCTCGGAGGCGGCCAGACGCTTGGTTATAGTCTGCTGGCGCTCGGAGCGGCACTGCTCATTGGAATTCCGTTTGGCCTGATTGCGGGATACAAGCGTGGTTGGATAGATAAGCTCTTTATGCGGATCGCTGATGGCTTCCTTGCCTTTCCTGACACGATTGTAGCTATCGTGCTGAGCGGGCTGCTTGGGGCGGGTATCGGCAATTTGGTGCTGGCGATCGTGATCGTCAAGTGGGTCAGCTATGCACGCCTTGTCCGCAGTACCGTCCTGTCCGAGTCGCAAAAGGACTACATTCGTATCGCACGGACCAACGGACTCTCAGATGCACGCATTATGACCAAGCACCTGCTTCCGCATATTGCCGGGCATGTGCTCGTACTGGCAAGCCTCGATCTGGGGAAGATCATCCTGCTCATTTCCTCGCTATCCTACATCGGACTTGGGGCTCAGCCACCAACGCCTGAATGGGGTGCGATGCTGAATGACTCCAGACCATACTTCCAGTCACGGCCAGAGCTTATGATCTATCCGGGTCTAGCGATCGTAGTGGTGGTACTGCTTGCGAATATGCTCGGCGACTATCTGAGAGACCGCTTTGACGTGAAAAAGGAGGTGCAGCCGTGATTCTCTCCATTGAGGAACTGAGCATCTTCAGCCGTGATCGTACCATAGTCGACAGCGTCTCTCTTGCCGTTCGGGAAGGCGAATTCATGGCGCTGGTTGGGCAGAGCGGCAGTGGCAAAAGCCTTCTCTCGCAGTCGATTGGTCAACTGCTTCCTTCCAACCTGCACGCATCGGGGCGAATCATGTTTGAAGGCAGCAACCTGCTCGAACAAAAACCGAAGGAGATGCGCGCCCTGCGGGGAAGCCGCATCTCATATATTTTTCAGGATTATCAGGGGGCGTTTACGCCGTTTCGAAGTATTGGCGGGCATTTCGATGAATACCAGAAAATCCATGGAGAAAAGTCCTCTGCTGTCCGGCATAAACGAGCCATCGAAGCGTTGGAGTCCGTTGGACTTGGTGCAGAGCTGCTTCCCCGCTATCCGTTCCAGTTGAGC
Organism: Paenibacillus pabuli; assembly: GCF_039831995.1. Taxonomy (NCBI): domain Bacteria; kingdom Bacillati; phylum Bacillota; class Bacilli; order Caryophanales; family Paenibacillaceae; genus Paenibacillus; species Paenibacillus pabuli. The sequence continues at coordinate 710,161 of NZ_JBDOIO010000005.1, read as the reverse complement.
GGTGGTCAGCTTCAGCGTGCTTCCATCGCGACATCACTCATGCTATCGCCGAGGCTGCTGATTGCCGACGAGGCAACTACGGCACTCGACAGTGTCTCGGGTCACCGCGTGCTGGAGCTGCTGGCGCGTAAGCAGGCTGAGACTGGCTGCGCCATTCTGTTCATTACACACGACTGGCGTCATGTGCGTCGCTACGCCAATCGCCTAGCTGTTATGAAGGAAGGGCAGATCGTCGAATCGGGCGGGAAACACCGTATTCTTGACCATCCGCAGCACGAGTATACACGTCAACTGATTGAAGCAGCTCCTGTCCTGAGCCGCTCGTTGAAATCGGGTCTGAAGGAGGCGGAAACGCAATGAAGACAATCGAAATGGAGCACCACAAGGAATCATTCCCGGTTGAGACACCTGTCCAACAGGACAAAGGTCAATCCGAGTTGCCTACCCAACCTGTGCTGGGGGTGGAACATCTCAGCCGCACTTATGCTGGCGCTGAGCGTCCAGCTGTAAACGACGTCTCTTTCACCATAAATCGAGGGGAGTGCCTGGGCCTGGTTGGCGAGAGCGGCTGTGGCAAGAGTACGCTCGCTCGCTGTCTGCTGCGGATCGAAGATGCGGATTCCGGCTCGATCATGCTCGGCCAAGAGGACATTGCGCGGCTTAGCGGCCGACGCCTGCGTCCGCATCGCAGGAAGATCCAGATTGTATTTCAGAATCCGGCTGCGGCGCTGAATCCTAAGCTGAAGGTTGCTGATTCACTGATCGATCCGTATGAGCAGTTCGGGAGAAACATTAAGTTGTCTCACTTCGCTTATACATCAAAGGACGCCTACGTGCGGCAGCTGCTTGAAGCTGTCGAACTTCCAAGTGAACTCGCGGGGCGTTATCCGCATGAGTTAAGCGGCGGACAGCGTCAGCGCGTAACCATCGCACGTGCCATTGGCATTGAACCGGATGTTATCGTCCTTGACGAACCAACAGCCAGCCTGGATGTGATATCACAGGGCGCTGTTCTGCAATTGCTAACCGACCTACGGACATCACTGGGGCTTTCATATTTGTTCATCTCTCATGATCTGGCTGCCGTACATCGCATGAGCCAGCGCATCATCGTGATGCGAGACGGGCAGATCGTCGATCGCTTTGGTGGCGATGCGCTGTTTGCAGAAGAGCGTCATCCGTATACGAAGGAACTCATTTCAATCTTCTGAGTAAAAGCCCAAAACGTAGGGCATGCAGGTATACGCAAACCCAAAAGCCACTTTCAATGAGAATTGATGGTGGCTTTTTAATGTTACTTTTGTTTTTCTGTAAGTTTAAACAGCTTGCTGGTTTTCTTATTTAACGTAAAATACCTATTAATAATTTGTGTCCCCCCCTTTTTTCATGACTCCCGATAGTATGTATCTATATTTTTTGTTGACAATCTATCAAAACAAATGTAGATTTGTGATATCGATAATCATTATCAGTATCACAATGAGTAAGAATGTATAAATATACGAAACTTCGTTCTTAATTTTTGCTATAGGTTGTTTTCGCACCGATACATAGAGACTGAGTTTCAAGTGAGCAGATGCATGTCACAATTCGGGAGATCAGCTTCATTCAATCGCCAGGTTGATTGAAAACGTTCTCGCAATGATTCGTGACCGAGGTTACAGCAAGACAGGATAGTTAATCCTGATATTCAAAAATTTTAATGGAGAAAAGGAAGGGTCTACATGAAGGGGAAACAAAACATTTCATTGAAAGCACTAATCATCTCGATGATTATGATCTTGGCATTGGTGGGCTGCTCAACACAGCAATCCGATTCGACAACGGGTTCAACTCCTGCAGCGAACAGTTCGGCAAACACGGATGAATCAGCGACAGAAACAGCGGTTACTCCAGATGAGAGTACACAATATCCAATGACCATCAAGCACGCCCTTGGTGAGACAGTGATCGAAAGCAAACCTGAACGTGTGGTTACCGTACAATGGGCCAACCATGATATTGCTCTTGCTCTTAACGTTGTCCCTGTTGGATTCTCAGCGGCAAACTTCGGTGTTCAGGATGATAGCGGACTGCTTCCTTGGACCAAAGAGAAACTGGACGAGCTCGGTGTAACTGATCCGAACGTGTTCCAGGATACAGATGGTCTTGATTTTGAAGCCATTTCGGATGCTAACCCGGATGTGATCCTTGCCGCATACTCCGGTATCACGCAGGAAGACTACGATACACTAAGCGAGATTGCTCCGGTTGTGGCTTATCCAACAGCTCCATGGGCAACGACGTGGCGTGAACAAGTAAACCTTAACGCTAAAGGCATGGGCATGGAAGCGGAAGGTGAGCAGCTGATTAAAGATACCGAAGACATGATTAAGGAGAAACTGAGTGCCTATCCTCAAATAGCAGGCAAGAAAGTAGTTTGGGTGAACTTCTCTGCACAAGACATGTCCAAACTGCATATTTATACGCCAGTTGATTCTCGCGTCTCTTTCTTGGAAGAACTGGGATTGAGCAATCCCGAAAGTATCACCGAACTTATTAAGGATCCGAAAAGCTACTCATTGGAACTAAGTGCTGAGAATGCAGAGGCTCTTAACGATGCCGATCTGCTGATCGGATACGGCAATGATGAATTGTTAAAGGCCATCCAGGCCGATTCCTTGCTGGGTAAAATCCCTGCGATCGAGAGAGGCTCTGTTGCCTTCATCGATAGTGACACCCCTCTGGTGGCTGCCGGAACGCCGAACCCGCTTTCGATTGCGTATACCATTGATGATTACCTGAAATTAATCGGGGCAGCGATCGACAAGATCAATGAATAGTTCTCCGACTTCCCAAAACAATGCTTTAAAACTTCATATGCCTAAACATTTCAAGACGGTGCTGTTCATTTGCATCGTCTTGCTCGGCGTTTGCGTACTGGCATCACTCACCCTGGGTTCCCGGCTGGTGAGATGGAATGAACTAATCGACGGCCTGTTTCACTCCAATGTGGACTCCTACGGGGCAAATATTGTCCGCAAACGAATATCCCGGACCGTGTTCAGTTTATTTTGCGGAGCTGCACTGGGCGTTTCCGGAGCATTAATGCAATCGGTCACGCGCAACCCGCTCGCAGACCCGAGCATTCTGGGTGTAAATACGGGTGCGTCTCTGTTTGTTGTTTTCGGTATCGCCTTTCTGGGCATTAGTACGGCAGGGCAATATATCTGGCTGGCCTTGGTCGGTGCTGCGCTTACCGCTGTATTTGTATTCGCTGTCGGTTCCATGGGGCGGGGCGGCGCTACACCCATCAAACTGGTGTTAGCGGGAGCGGCCATAACGGCAGCCCTTTCCTCTCTGGTGACGGCCATCATGATTCCACGCGCTTATGTTATGGATCAATTCAGGTTCTGGCAAGTCGGCAGCGTCGGTGCAGGCAACTGGAGCGATATCGGTACGTTTGTGCCGTTTCTGGCCATTGGTATTATCATTGCTTTTATTACGGCTCCAGCACTGAATGCATTGGCACTGGGTGACGACGTAGCAACCGGGTTGGGCGTTCGAACGGGGGTACTCAGGCTGATTGCGGCAATTGCAGCAGTTCTGTTATGTGGTGCAACAACGGCACTGGCCGGTCCCATTGGTTTTATCGGACTTTTGGCGACGCATGTGATTCGGCTTATACTCGGTTCTGACTTGCGTTTTGTTATTCCGATGTCGGCGATCTCAGGTGCGATTATTTTGACGATATCCGACGTACTTGGCAGGCTCATCGGCAGTCCGGGAGAGCTTGAGGTCGGTGTGGTTACAGCCTTCATTGGAGCTCCAATTCTTATCATTCTAGCGATCAAATCGAAAGTGCGTTCATTATGAAAAAACATACGATGGAATTTATTATATCGGGCAGACGTCAACGACGACGTCGGTGGGTCGTTGTTACTGCATTACTTGCCATACTTGCGTTCGCTCTATGCTGTGCCATGCTTTTGCTGGGGAATACCGTCTACCCGCTGGGAGATGTCATCCGGGTGCTTTCCGGTGAGCAGATCAAAGGGGCGACGTTCGCAATCCATACCATACGTTTACCAAGGATGCTCGCAGGGTTGTTTGCCGGATTTGCCTTCGGTATGGCGGGATATATCTTTCAAACCATGCTGCGCAATCCCTTAGCAAATCCGAATGTCATCGGTATTACCTCGGGTTCAAGCGCAGCGGCCGTGTTTTACATCACGGTCATTCATGCAAACGGAGCTGTTGTTTCCATTGCTTCGGTCATTGCGGGTCTGGCTACGGTAGTATTGATCTATGTATTATCCAAGGGAAAATCATTCTCGATCGGAAGATTGATCCTTGTCGGCATAGGTATACAGGCCATGCTTGATGCCGTCATATCCTATCTTTTACTGGTGAGTTCGCAGCAGGACATTCCAACTGCGCTTCGCTGGCTCAGCGGCAGTCTCAACGGCTCCAAGATGGACGAGCTTCCGCCTTTAATCATCGCCGTTCTGATTCTATCGCCGTTTATTATTGTGCTAGGCAAACACCTTGGTTTGCTGGAGCTTGGAGAACAATCGGCCACTTCACTTGGTGTCGCCACGGATAAAACAAGAATCGTACTTATCTTGTGTTCTGTAGGCATGATTGCTCTCGCGACAGCCACTACCGGTCCGATCGCCTTTGTTTCTTTCCTTTCGGGACCCATCGCGAAAAGGTTAGCCGGATCAGGCTTTTCAAATGCCATTCCGGCGGGGCTTGTTGGCGTTAATCTGGTCTTGGCTGCAGATCTCATCGGACAATTTGCATTCGAGGTCAGATATCCTGTCGGCATTATCACCGGAATTCTCGGAGCGCCTTATCTGATCTACCTGCTCATCCGAATGAACCGAAAGGGAGAATTATAATGAAACCGACGCATGTGTTCCAAGCTCAAGACTTAGTAGCTGGCTATGACAACAAAACCGTTATTCATGGCGTAGACATTGCGATCCCCAGCAGCCAAATCAGTGTAATTATTGGAGCTAACGGTTGCGGGAAGTCTACCCTTCTAAAAACATTGGCCCGGCTCATTAAGCCGATATCAGGAAAAATCACGCTGGATGGGAAGCCGATCAGCAAAATTCCACCTAAGCAGCTGGCTAGGGTGGTTGGACTGTTACCTCAATCCCCCATTGTGCCGGAAGGCATCTCCGTGGCAGATTTGGTGGGGAGGGGACGATTTCCGCATCAATCCTTGCTGAGCGGATGGACCAAGAAGGATTACGAAGCGGTTGCCGAAGCCATGGAGATTATGGACATTACCGAGTTCGCCAACCATAATATTGACGAGCTTTCGGGTGGTCAACGACAACGCGTCTGGATTGCGATGGCTTTGGCGCAGCAAACGGACATCCTCTTTCTGGATGAACCAACGACCTTTTTGGATATTACCTATCAGGTTGAAATTCTCGATCTGCTCACCGACCTTAACCGAAAGCATGGAACAACGATTGTCATGGTGCTTCACGACATCAACCTGTCAGCCCGTTATGCGGATCATATCATCGCGCTGGTGGAAGGCAAGCTTGTAGCAGAGGGTGCTCCTTCTGACGTCGTTACAAGCACCATGGTGAAAGACATATTTGGCTTGGACTGTACCGTGGTAGAAGACCCTTTATCAGGCTCTCCCTTGGTCGTACCCCGGGGAAGATACCATGTACATGCTCCCGAATAAACATGCTAATCGGACATTTGGCTCTAAGGAGACAAAGTTTAAGAAAGCTTATTCCATGAATGCACCATTGGAATAGGCTTTTTCCATGCAGAAAGCCAGCATAGATGATATCCCCTTTTGTTCCGGATGTGAAGTAGTGAGCCAGAAGTCAGAAGTCTGACATTAGAGGGCGTTATGGCCTGCCATGTTTTCTATAATCTTGAAAAAATAAATCTTTCACCCCTATAAGCGGGTTAGCGGTGAGTATGAAACTAAAGTATACTAACATGTAGACAAAGTAACTTAAAATTGCATATTTCAATCTAACCGTAATATTGATACACTATGACCAAGGTTTAATTTCGTTCAGAAGAGGTTTGGGCCAGTTCAAGAACGGGCTCGCTGCAAATGCCAAATCGATAACGCTTACATCCTTTTGGCAAATATAGGATATAAGGACGGTAGACATGAGCCAGGGACAAACGAGTACAGATGTTATCTTGATTGGTGCCGGAATTATGAGTGCAACATTGGGAACCTTGCTGAAAGAATTGGCACCAGATTGGAATATTAAGGTTTATGAGAAGCTCGCTAGTGCAGGAGAAGAAAGCTCCAACGAATGGAACAATGCCGGAACCGGCCATTCTGCACTTTGCGAATTGAACTATACCGTTGAACGACCGGACGGAAGCGTAGATATCAGCAAAGCCATTAAGGTGAATGAGCATTTTCAAGTCTCAAGACAATTTTGGTCCTATCTCGTCAAAAGCAATCTGATTCGTAATCCGCGGGACTTCATTATGCCGCTTCCACATTTGAGTTATGTGCATGGAGAGAGCAATGTCCTGTTTTTGAAAAGACGTTATGAAGCCTTATCGAACCATCCTTTATTCGAAGGTATGGAATTCTCGGATGACCCGGCAAAATTGCGGAAATGGATTCCTCTTATGATGAAAGGCCGCAAAGGGAAAGAACCGATCGCAGCTACCAAAATCGACTCCGGTACGGATGTTAACTTTGGCGCTTTAACGCGTATGCTGCTTGATCACCTGAAGAATCAAAACGTGGGCATCCACTACCAACATAGTGTGAAAAATATTAAACGCAAGCAAGGCGGAGCTTGGGAATTAACGGTGAAGAATCTGAACAACGGTGCAGTGGAGCGTCATACAGCCAAATTTGTCTTTATCGGTGCGGGTGGCGGAAGCCTCCATTTGCTGCAAAAGTCCGGCATTCCGGAAGGCAAGCATATCGGCGGATTCCCGGTCAGCGGACTCTTCATGGTTTGCAAAAATCCGGAGGTCGTGGAGCAGCATCATGCCAAAGTATATGGTAAAGCCTCGGTAGGCGCTCCGCCGATGTCTGTTCCGCATCTGGACACCCGATTTATTGATAACCAGAAGTCGTTGTTGTTTGGCCCGTTTGCCGGCTTCTCACCCAAATTCCTGAAGACGGGTTCGAATGCCGACCTCATCACGTCGGTTAAAACACATAACCTTCTAACCATGCTTGCTGCAGGGGTCAAAGAAATCTCACTGACCAAATACCTGATTCAACAGCTTATGCTGTCCAAAGAGCAGCGTATGGAGGAACTGCGTGATTTTGTTCCAAGTGCCAAAAGCGAAGATTGGGATATGGTTCTGGCAGGCCAGCGCGTGCAAGTCATTAAGGATACAGTGCAGGGCGGCAAAGGAACACTTCAATTCGGTACAGAAGTCGTTACAGCGGCCGACGGATCAATAGCTGCATTGCTCGGCGCATCGCCAGGAGCCTCGACTGCGGTACAAGTCATGCTGGAGATTCTGCAGCGATGCTTCCCGCAGCATATGGATTCATGGGAGCCGAAGATTAAGGAAATGATTCCTTCCTACGGCGAGTCGCTGGTGGAGAATCCGGAGCTTCTTCGCAAGGTTCACACTACTACGGCCAAGACACTGGGGCTTACGGATGAGAAGAAGGTAGCTTCGGTGTAAGATGTAATGAAATAGAACGTTATTCGCAGAAAAATGCTGGAAAACACGAATTCGATTGACAAATAAAAGATGAAATTGCAAAAAGCCTTTGCTGACATTAACGTCGGCGAAGGCTTTTTGATGTTTTTTATTTTGGTTTAAGGCCCCCTTCGAAGCTACAGATAGATCCGTTTCGCTTCATCATCAAAAAACTGAATTACATTCGGGTACGCGGTTATATCGATGCGCTTCTGTCTCATTACCCGATCAATGAAAACGGTGTCCATGAAGATTTTATTGATGATCATTCTGCACCATTCCGGGGTGGCTTCGAAATAATCAACCAATGCATGAATTTCGTCAAACCTGAAAAACAGGATGTAGGAAACATAGTTCTGAAGCAGCGTCGTGAAGCAGTGATCCCGATAGGGAGTGGAACGAGCTTCAGTCAGAAATTTCTTCATGATCTCAAACAACACGGTTTTATTTTCGTCATGCATTTGCAGCATCTGATCCACGTCATTGATGAGCAGCAGCACCGCTTCTAATCCTTCCTCCTTGGGCATGTTCAGCTTGGCAGATTTCCCTTCAATACGCCGCAAAAGCTCCAGTGTGAGGTGTTTACAGGTTTGGATGTCGTGTGGAGCAATGGCGATCTGCTCGCTGTACTCATTCATATTTGTACTATAGTGATCATGAAATGCCGCGAAATAACGCTCCAATGGAATATCGGTTTTGGTATGCACCAAGTTCTGACGGTCAAATGAACACGCGTAGAGAGTTTCCTCGTTAACCGGATGCGCATAAAGGTAGTAAAAGAAGAAAAAGTCTCTTACCTGGTGCTTCTGCTCCGCGTTTAAACGGGTGATCTCGCTCAAGTGGGACAGCTGTAAGAAGCTGTAGTTTTTCATGAAATCATTCATGGTACTGTATGCATTGTGCGAGTTGATCGACAGCGTGGTGTTAATGGTGAACAGAAGATAATAAAGGACCTGTTCATCATATATATCCATCTGCTGAAAAAGCTCTCCGAGAACAGGCTTCCAGTCTGGTTCAGAAACATAATGGGGATCTCTCGGTTGTAAATCGTACATCCAATTTGTAAAGGTCTCCTCCGGGTGATCCTTCAGAAACAGATCAGCACTGTCATCGTCATAGAGGCCGTATTCGAAACTTTCCATCTGCACAGGCTGTAGTCCGCGTTTGAATTTGATATTCAGATACTCGTTATATAGTGTTTGAAGTTCCATCGGTCATAACCTCGATTCATGCGTAGTTCTCAATTAAGTCGTATATCGTGGTATTCGACGCCAACCGGTGCGTTCCCTATATTCGGACGTCCATCAAGCAGACTGTATCGTTTACGGGTAATATTGGCCAACGATTCATGAAGTCGTAATACTTTCACCCTGTTGGGAGATCGTGGAATCTGAGATGATGGGTCTACCAAAGGTTCGGGTCACGAACTTCGGACCTCTGGCCTTCAGGCTATTGCGATCCTTCCTTCTAACTCAATTGGATGAAATAGGGTCGCAGCTCTCCTGAAGGATCTCTAATCAAGAGAGGAGGCGTCCAGGCTATCATATTCCTTCCTTCTTAAGCTAACCTTTCACGTTATATAGGGATACGGCTTTCCTGGACTCTTTTATCATGAAAAGTAATACTATTTACTTGCGACGAGCAAATAAACTCATTATTGAACATCAAGGGGAGAATCAGCTACCCAAGTCTTATCTGGCTACTGCCCTGAAAAATATAGAAATGCTGGGATACACGTTCTCCGATGAGCTGATGCAAGCCGTACGAAGTTTATCCAAGGGACAGTTTGAAGCACTCATTGTTCAGTTGGTGGCGGATCTGAGAAATATGGTCGGTGCACACGTGAAGTACAAACCGATGTATCCGGGATTCCCCATGCAGGTGATGCAGGAAGACGAGGCGGAGCTGTATCTCAATGCAATCATTCACTACCTGACCTTGGTATATCCTGATCGTGAATCTGTTGAGAGACAGCCTTTGCTTGAGAAAACAGATCTGCAAGTGATCCACTTGGGCAGTGAGGAAGGGTTCCTGACGCTCATCCGCCAGCTGATCGAAGCGAAGGGTTCCATTTCCGAAACGGACAAGGAAGATATTGATACGGTACTGGCATATGCGGACCCGAATGAAGTGGATGCTCTCTTACCCACTGAGATTCCGTTCAAAGAGAATGTGGGCTTCGTGGTGGCTTCGCTGTTGAAGCATGAAAAGGCGAGTATGGAACGGATTGGTCTGTACTTCAAAACGGCTACGGACGTCCTGCGTCTGGCTGTCGCTTGGTCGGATGGTGATGTTAGTCTAGCGGCGCCTGCACGCTTCCGCAAGTTCAAGCGTCGTGAGAGACGCCTATTGCTTGGTCTACTGGAGCAATGCGGACAGATCACCGAAGACATGCTGCGATATAAGGATCGCTGGGTTCGTCTGGGTGAAATCTTGCATCCTTCCGAATATAAGCTTCGGTATCCTCGCTGCGAAGAAGCCTTTGATATTCTGCGGAACAAGAAGCCCTTTGCCACCTTCAATGGAAGCGTGGAGCTGGCGTTCCAGTATCGCAATATCTGGAGCCTGATTGATCTGCTGTCGCAGCGTCCGGGCGAGTTTGCCAGAAGGCTGGATCATGTACTGCGAATCACCGAAGATGAGACCTATGTATTGCTGGCTTTTAGTGAAGTGACTGCGCAGGTATCCACGCCGGTGATGCTGCAGGTGAGGCAACATTTTGCCCAGCGTAATGAACCGCAGGATCTGCGTGTCTTTTTCCCAAAAGGAAACGTGGCAAAGGCATTTGGTATTCCGAATCAGCAGCCAGTGTTGAATGAGGCGACGTGCCGGGAAGTTGTGCAATTGTGTGAGCAGGCTCTTGTCGAACGATTCTCTGCTCTTCCTCCGCTGGGGAAGACATATATTGATGAACAGCTTCATGACTATCTCGTGCCCTTTTCCCAACGTTCAGCGAGTAAGGCCCTGCGTACCCTTGTGAGGGGGAGCAAGGTACCGATGGGAGAGGGAGATACGATTCGTTTCTTCAACTGGTGGAAGGAAGGCATAGTCAACGGGCAGGACACGGGACGCGTCGATATCGACCTCTCTGCAGTGATGTATGACGAGAACTGGAATTATGTTGAGCACATCTCCTATACGAATCTGCGTTCCACCAAGTACAAGGCCGTCCACAGCGGAGATATCGTATCGGCTCCGCAGGGGGCATGCGAGTTTATCGATCTGCATATCCCGTCGATCGTTAATTATGGTGGCCGGTATGTCGTTGCTTCGCTGCTGTCGTTCACCAGTCATCCGTATTGCGACCTTCCGGAATGCTTCTCGGGCTGGATGATGCGCAAGAAGCCAGGGTCGGGTGAAATCTTCGAACCGTCTACGGTGGCGAATAAAATTGATATTACGGCCGATACACAGATTACGATTCCCGTCATACTTGATTTGGTAGATCGTACGGTCATTTGGACCGATCTTGCGCTAACCAGCCATCCTTACTACTATAACAATGTAGAGGGCAATCAAAAGGGAATGGTCTTGATGGGGAAAGCCATGACCGCATTGCGCAAGCCAGATCTGTACGACCTGTTCATGCTTCATGCAAAGGCCCGAGGCGAACTGGTAGATACGCTGGATCAGGCTGACACAATCTATTCGGTGGAGCAAGGGATTACCCCTTATGACATCGAGCAGATTATGGCGGAGTATCTGGTTTGAATAAGATAGAGTAACCTTTAAACCTATAGTTTATACAAGGAAGAAGAGCAGCTGGACGCTGCTCTTTTTGCGGTTTCATCCTATTTTCTATTTGCAGAGATCGGGTGAAACTATCCAAGTAGCTTAAGCTAGCGTGCAGTTACAAATTGTCTTGGATTCTTCACTTTCAGCACCTTCACATTCCTGGTCAAAAGATCTCTATCATTCACAATCCACGTGTGATCTGCGGAGTTCTTCCTACGTATTGCAAGGAAGTTGGATGGACTCCCCGCGTAAATCGTGTACCCTTTTGCCAAGCTATCGGAACAGAATGTTACGCATTCTCCTCGATTTTTATCACGAAAACCAACTTCAGTCACCACCTGCCGTTTCACAAGAAGGGTCGCGCCCTGAATTAGGGGGACATACCGGTTCGCCTTCGTAGGGTAACGAAGCAGTAGGAGCTTTTTGCTGTTCAGGTACATATAATGAGCTCGTTTGCCAACAATATCTGCATTATTCTTGACCAAGGTTCGCACACTGTCCGCCAAATACCCCGGGGCATAGTAATCATCGTCATCAAATTTCGCGATTAGATCGCCTCGTGCCAGTGCAGTTCCGTGATTAAGGCAATTCCCCAACGACTCGTTTTCTGGTAAAGACAGTACGCTTACATCCTTAAATTGATTGGCAGCCTTCATATATTCACTCATCTTCAGCTTGTCATTGTTTAATATGACGATAAGCTCCTTATGCTTGTAATTTTGCCGCCCGTAGTTACGGAAAAGGTTGTCCATACATTGTTGCCGTTTGGTACATACGATGATGGAAACGGCATTCTGACTACGAATACGAACTGGCGCTGCCATTAAGATTCGTCCTTTGGTTTTTTCTGTACATATCTCTTATAATGCTTCACTGTTCGGATTTTTTTGCTTTGGGAGATGAGTTCGTTATCACTGATGATCCACGTGTGGTCAGAGGAGTTTTTTCTGCGGATCGCGACAAAGTTATGCCTGCCTCCCGAGTACACCTTGTACCCCTTCCGTTTACTTCTTATGCAGAACAGATCATCTTCACCGACGTTTCGATCCGGAAACTGGACATGGCTGAATACATCTCGTTTAAAGACAAGAGTGGCACCAGGGATGAGGGTTACAGGGCGATGTTCATCCTGGGGAAAACGAAGGAGCAGATTCCTGGATCCGCGTAAATACAGATAATGTGCCCGCTTGCCAATGACATCGGCATCCGTTCTCTTGAAGGTCTGCAGGCTTTCCGTCAAATAGTAGGGAGCATAGTAATCGTCATCATCAAACTTGGCAATATAGCTGTATTTTGTTTTCTTGATCGCGTAATTGAGACAAGCACCGAGAGAGGTACGTTCCGGCAGACGAAAAACGTGTACGTTCCGAAGCTTTTTGGCTAAGCTTTGATAAGGAGCAAGAGGGATGTTATCGTTATTGACGATAATGATCATCTCTTTCTTGGGGTGCTTTTGTCGGCTGTAATTCTTGAACAGATTATGGATATAATTCTGGCGCTTGGTGCAGGCAATGATAGACATGCCTTGTTTATTCTTGAATATTCCCGGGCTGGCTCCCATTCGATCACGCTCCTTATCCGTGAGGTTCAAAACTATCTTTCTATAAAATATGTAAATGACAAGTAAGAGGAACGGCATCGCTGTAAAATGGAGAATTCGCCGTCTGTGTTGGACGCCTGCTGATCAGTAGATGCTTACTGCAGAATGGTGCAGGGAATGTCGGATGCGGGAAGAAAGGCTTTGTTATGCTTGGATTAACGGGGGAGGGAATGATGATGAATACACTGGCACGGCTGAATGAGGGTTTGACTTATATTGAGGAGAATCTGACGGAGACACTGGATATGAAAGAGGTAGCACGAATCGCGTGCTGTTCGGAATACCATTTTACGCGGATGTTTTCCTTTCTTAGCGGCATTACCTTGTCGGAGTACATCCGTCGCCGGCGCTTGACGCTGGCAGCGATGGAGCTTAGCAGTCATGACAGCAAAGTCATTGATGTTGCGCTCAAATATGGGTATACTTCACCGGATTCCTTCGCCAGGGCTTTTCAGAGCATGCATGGGGTCACACCCTCCGAAGCGCGAGATCATGGTCCATCGCTCAAGGCCTTCCCCCGGATGACCTTTCAATTGACCATTCAAGGAGGAAGTGAAATGAACTACCGTATTGAAGAAAAACAGGCTTTTCGCATTGTAGGAATCAGTAAAAGGGTGCCGATCGTGTTCAACGGAGTGAACCCGGACATTGCAGCAATGTATCAGCAGCTCACCCCGGAATTGATCGAGACGATCAAGGGGTTATCCAATGTTCAGCCGCTGGGGCTCATCAGTGCTTCGGCACATTTTAGCGAAAAGCGGATGGAGGAGAAGGGCGAACTGGATCATTATATCGGTGCAGCTACGACCCAAGTGGCCCCTGAGGGTCTGGCATGCTTGGAAGTACCCGCATCGACATGGGCTGTGTTTACTGCGGTTGGCGCCTTTCCGAGTGCGCTTCAGGATGTGTGGGGACGAATCTACGCCGAGTGGTTTCCTTCGTCCGATTATGAAGTTAGCGAAGGACCGGAAATCCTGTGGAATGAGCACAAGGATGTTACCTTGCCGCAATACAGAAGCGAGATCTGGATTCCGATCCGGAAGAGTTAATGTAACGTTCTATACTTCCTATAATGAAGCAGGGAAATGGGCTTGGTGCGTGGAAAGGGTAACTGATCTGTTAAAACAATATTGGAAAAATTAAGTTCAGCAGTGTGACTTAATTATTGGGGGTGGTAACGATGGATCGCTTGAAACACAGTGGATTTTATAAGCTTAAGTTTTTGGTCACACCAGAGGAATTCAAAGGGATTTTAAATCTTTTTGAACAAAAGGAAGCTCAGTTTAGTCTTTCGAATTTTGCGAGAACCACCCATGATTTAAATCAGGTGCACGAGGCTTATGCCACTTATTATCAGTACTTTACAGGACAAGAAAAACTCCATTACCACCCCCATTTTGTATACTCCATAACGATGAAGGTGGATGATAAGGTCTCTGGTTTTTTTATCAAAAACGAAGGAATCGGCTTTCCTTATCATGGAGCGTGGGCCGAGGACGAGTTACCGGGCATTATGCTCTCACTCCCCAAAGGATTTCAAGTACATCTTGAAGATGAAAAAGGGAAGTATTACGTCTATGAGGATATTCGTGAACATCTCCCGTTAACGCATGCATTCTACGAGGAAGTGGGAAAGTATATCAAGAAATACACGAAGCTGCTGCGCTGTTCAGTAGGATCTTCAACGGATGACGTGCAGGAGCTAAAACCCTCTGTGCGGGTTAGTAGAGATGCAGCAGCAGATCTGGCAAACTCCTGGGTCTTCAAAACCTATTCGCTCGTGCTGAATATGACATGAGGCCATCTTGAATACTAGTCAGGAATGGCATTGCTGGAGAAGGCAATCTGATAAATGGTATAATTTTCAGCAGGGATGAAGAGCGAATAATCAGGGAGGTAAGCAGGATGAGAGACGAGTTATTGGAGCAGCTGGAAGAGTGGCATGAACAGGATGATTTCGAAGAGATTGTGGATGCGATTACAGCCATTGATGTGGAAGAGCGTGATTATGAGCTGATCGGTCATTTGGGTAGAGCGCTGAACAATCTGGAACGTTATGAAGAGGCAGTTGAACAATTCCTGACGGTTGCTGAAGAGGGCCAGGACGACCCCTTGTGGCATTATCGCATCGGACTGGCTTATTATTATCTGGAGCAATATGAGAAGGCACAAGCTGCTTTTGAAACGGCAGACCGACTGGACCCTGGAGATGAAGATACACAGGAGTTTCTTGAATGGATTCGCAGTAAAACAGCTGAGAAGCCTGCTGCGGAGACAGCTCAAGAGACAGCTCAAGAGACAGCTCAAGAGACGGCTTACTCCGTCCCGGCAACCTCTATGGAGCAATCCAGTGCTAGTGATCCGAATTCCACGGATTTTTGGAACGACAACGCTGAAGCGCTGGAAAATTGGGTACTGCCTTTACCTACGGACGAACAGATTGAGTCGGTAGAGGAGCGGCTGGTTTTCAAATTGCCTAGAGCCTATGTCGACATGATGAAAATACATAATGGTGGGGTCCCTCGTTACCGGTATATCCCAGTCAGCGAGGCAGGGGCCGCAGAGAAGAGACTCATTGAGATCTCGGGAATGCTGGGCATCGGTCAGGAGAAGAAGCACTCTCTGTGCGGTGAAGAGGGCAGCAGGTTTATCATTGAGCAAGGCGGTTATCCGGAGATTGGTGTGGTTCTATGTAAGTGCCCATCCGATTCTGAGATCATCATGCTGGATTACCGTGCATCCGATAATGCGGGTGAGCCTGAGGTGGTTCACGTGGATAAGGAAAATAACTATAAGATCACATGGATTGCTCCCGACTTTGATACCTTTGTTCGTAGTTTGGTCAATGAGGACAATCGCCGTCCCGACATGGCTGATTCAATGTAAGTTCACTTCATATCATTCAATACCCTATCCTGCCCTTTCATTGAACGTGAGAGCTTGGGTGGGGTATTTTGAATTATGCCTGTACCAAAATAAGTTAATTCGGGTGTTTGCATTGCATATAGGATAGTCTGGTGTTATTATTTAGACATCTAATAGTTTTATATCTAAATAAAAATATCCATCTCGGTTTTTTGCTGTTAAGCCAGTACATTAAATTAAAAGTGAGGAGCAACTGACATGGGAAAATTGGAAAGTAAAGTAGCTATTATTACAGGCGGAGCCTCGGGTATTGGCGAATGCATGGTGGATCTATTTGCACAGGAAGGTGCTATCGTTATTGCAGCGGACATTAATGATGCGGCGCTGGAGACCGCTAGCCAGAAGCAGAATGTATACGGTATGAAATTGAACGTGGCTTCGGACGAGAACTGGGAGGCACTGGCGAAGGTAGTCCATGAGCGATTTGGTAAAATAGATATTCTGGTCAACAATGCTGGCATTTCATCCGAAAAACCATTTGAAGACATCAACGCACAGGATTGGGAGAAAATGCTCTCCATTAACGGATTTGGCCCGTTTGCGGGCATCAAGCATGTTACTCCGTATATGGCAGCTCAGAAAAAGGGTTCCATCGTCAATATTTCTTCGTATACTGCGATGATTGGGCAGGGCTTCAATCACTACTCAGCATCGAAGGGCGCGGTACGTGCGTTGTCCAAAGCAGCGGCTACGACGTTCGGACGTCAGGGGATTCGCGTCAACGCTCTTTTTCCAGGGATTATCGAAACGCCTATGACCCAATCTCTAAGTACTTCCAAAGAACTACTCGGTCGGTTGATCCAGGCAACGCCTCTACAGCGTCTGGGTCAAGCTATTGATATTGCCAAAGCAGCGTTATTCCTGGCTTCCGATGATTCTTCCTATATTACTGGCTCCGAGCTGGTTATTGATGGTGGATACTCCGCACAATAGTGTGTAGAATAATGACAGCTCTTAATTTTCATTAGGGGCTGTCTTTTTGATGAGGAGGCATTTATGGAAGAGAAAACGATTTTTGAAATCATACACAATATGGATACCTTCACCAACAAATTGATTATACAGTGGAACAAAACATTCAATGAGGACTTGGGTGTTTCCCATGTTCTGGTGCTTTCCCATTTGAAGAAAAACGGAAAAAGCCGACCTTCGGACATTGCGAAAACACTGGGGCTTACTCCGCCTACTCTCAGTTATTTATCGGACAAGCTCGTCGGGAAAAAGTTAGCCGTCAGGATCGTCGATGAATCGGATCGCCGCATTAATTATTTGGATATTACGGATAGTGGCTCCGAAGTTCTTAGCAGAGCATCCATGGAGGGGCAAAAGCTGCGTAGGGAATTATTTGAAAAGTTAACAGCACAGGACCGGGAGAAGTTAGCGGAGATTTTTGAAAAGCTGAATCGCTAAATGTTGTGTTGAGTTTTATATGTAAGAATTGAGTGGAAGTTGACAGAGGGCAACTTTTTTTCTTATTATAATTGGGACTGCATTATTTCGCTCTAAAGGAGACTGAGCCGTGATTGAAACCAACACGTCAAGACGCAATGAATCTCTTTTGCAAGTGCTGAACGTGCAGCACAAAGTCACCACTGACAATATTGCCAATGCAGACACGCCCAATTACAAAAAGAAATCGGTGGAGTTTGAAGAAGCGCTGAGACGTATCGTAGAAAACGGTACAACCCGGGAGCTGGACATGCACCGGACACATCCGAAGCATCTGCCTGCCAAAGATCTCAATTCTTCCGTAGTTCCATACCGGATTGTGGAGAACAATGAAACAACGATGAACAACAACGGCAATAATGTGGATATCGATAGGGAAATGGCGAACCTTTCGGAGAACCAGCTCATGTATAACTACATGGTTGACCGGGTGAGCGGACATTATAACAAAATGAAAAACATTCTACAGAGCTTGAAGTGAAGAATGTCCAGCGGCCCCGAGGGCTGCTTTTTTTATTGGCTGATAACGATGCATCATGGTCTATAATTAAACTGCAAAGTGGATTGTATTGCAGCCTAAAAGGGGGAATGGGTGTGGAACGCGATCCAAGTATGACGAGGATTTTAGTGAAACCGTCTTATAGGGAGGCAGAAGATATATGCAGGAACCCATCAAAATATATAACACTGCTGTCGAAGCTCTACTTGAGGTGATCGGCGGCAAGTGGAAGCCGGTTATTCTGTTCCATCTTACTTTTGGCAAAAAACGTAATGGTGAATTGATGAAGCTCATGCCTGCCATTGCTCAGAAAGTATTGACCCAGCAGCTTGGTGAACTTATGGAGGCGGGTATCGTAACCCGTATTTCCCATCATCAAATTCCACCGAAGGTAGAATATGAGCTAACGGAATATGGGTGGAGTCTTAAGGAGATTCTCCATTCGATGTGCAGATGGGGCGATACTCATGTTGAAAAGGTATATGGTAATCGAGCGAAAATTCTGTTTAAGCCACCGACCTCAGATGGTTGATTGAGAAATACAAAACAAGCGGATTCCGAGGTTTGGGAATCCGCTTGTTTTGTATTTTATATTCCGTTACGGAATGATCTTGCGCTCACGCAAATTCGCGAATATATCCATAAACATAGTTTCTGTTTCAACAAAGTCATGAAAGCCAAAACGGCGGGCTTTGGAACCATCTGCGAAGAAGTCATAATCCCATGAGAATACAAAGTCGCCAAAGGCCCAGGAAGAGACGTCATCATAGGAGGTTTCCATCAAGCCATACTTCTCAATCATGGATTTCCAAAGACCTTCTTTATCTGCCATCACTGTTGCAAGCGAAAGCGGGAGTGGAGGCGCCGTTTCCAGTTCAAAAAAAGCAGCGATTTTGGGCCAAAGTTCATTCCAGCGAAACAAATCGCCATTAGTAATATTAAACGCTTGATTGGCGCAGCGGGGGTCGGTCGCCGCCCAAACGGTAGCGCGAGCCAGCAGGGCAGCATCGGTCATTTCGAGCAGGGAATGGTAAGCGCCAGGCTTGCCGGGGAAGCGAAGCGGCAGGCCAAGTTCCTTGGAGATGGACGCATATACCCCAATAACCATGGCGAGATTCATTGGATTGCCGAGAGCGAAGCCACATACAACAGACGGACGCAGAGCTGACCAGGTCCAGCCGCTTCCGGGCTGCCTTCTCTCAAGAAACTGCTGCTGATCCACATTGAATTCAGGTGGCATATGGTGTGCATCCGTTTCCCGTGCAGGTGTTTTAAACGGGCCCAGATGAGCACCGTACACCTTATAACCTTGCATTAGACTGATATGCCGGAGGTTGGGGGCGACGGGCTCAATGGCACTGACCACATTGACGAGCATGGCCAGGTTGGGTTGTACTAATTCGGACCATGTAGGACGATCCTGATAAGCCGCATAAAAAATATGAGTGACCGTCGTCAAATGACCCAATTTGGCCTGAGTATCGGCTTCATTCAGTAAATCCACCGATATATACCGAAGTCTGGGAGAATCCTGCCCTCCGCGGCGTGATACTCCAATGACATTCCATTCCGGAAGTGTCTTCAGATAATCGATCAGGTTACTTCCAATGACACCGCCCGCACCAATAACGAGAGCGGTGTGGTGGGTAAGGGGTTGATCAGGTTTCAATGGGCATGCTCCTTTCTTTTCCTGTACATTATTGTGAGCCAGCAAAAGGAAGGTGTGAAGTACGCACCTCAAAGTCACATACGTACTTGAAAGTAATATTCGGTTGTTAAGCAGGTTCATGGGCTTTTACGCGGGGCATCCCTTTGATACTTTGGAGGCCATAATCACAAAAAGCTGTATTCGTTGAATGTAGAAAATCAAAAACTACTCGGACGTTGCTTTGCTATGTCGTAAATTTTCTAAAGATGAATACGTATGTTACTATATACAACATTAGAAGCGCGAACTGTATTTGCAAGCGCTAATCGGGGGCATGTAGGAGAAAGATATGCGTAATTGGCTTAAAAATGAGAATGTACAAATGACGGCGATTGCCTTGGCTACGGCTGTTGGTGCGCAATTTAAGATTAATCCCTTTCAGGAAGACGATTTTCGAATCGGCTTGGGTGTAAGCATCCTTTTATTTCTGCTCATGATCATGCCGCATCTGTCTTATGTGAAGACGGGTATTCTGACGGGTATCGCGAGCTTTATCGTGCAATCCGTCGATTTACTGTACGATGTGAATTCAATGTCGGTACTGGAAAGTTTGCATGACAATATAGGAGCGGGCATCTATTATATCGTCTTCGCCTACGGTCTAAGCAAGTTCAAGAACAGGTTTCATGAGATCCCACCGCTTCTCCTGGGTGGCTTAATTACGTGTGTTGATTTTTCTTCCAATCTCATCGAGCTTTTCATTCGCGGCGTGTTGAATGGGACCAGTATCTTCGATATGAAAGAATGGCTGTATCTGCTCGTTGTGGGTGGGCTGCGCAGTTACTTTGTCAGTGGTTTGTATAACAGTATCGCGGTGAGACAGATGAGACTCATGCATGCGGAGCAGGAGAAGCGGATCGAGCAAATGCTGAATGTGAACTCCGGCCTGTACGGCGAGGTTTTCTATCTGAAAAAGGCCATGAAGACGATCGAAAGCATAACGGCTGATAGCTATGACCTATATCGTGATCTTAGGGAACAGAATTTGAATCAATACAGTCAGCGGACACTGGGGATAGCTCAGCAAATCCATGAGGTGAAGAAAGACTCGCAGCGCATCCTGGCCGGATTGCTGAAACTATATGATAGCGAGAGGGCAGTCAACATGAGCCTGTCGGAGGTTCTGAATTTCGCCGTAAAAGGCAACCTTAAATATGGCGAGATGCTGGATAAAAGAATTCAAATTCAAGTGGAGCAGCATTATGAATGCGAATCTCCTTTTTACATTCCACTTCTAACGGTGATGAACAATCTAATTGCCAATGCTGTGGAAGTGATCGAGGCCAAGGGAACTATTCGGTTACAGGTATATGAACAGGGTGAGGATGTACATTTTGCAGTAATTGATTCTGGCAAAGGTATACCTGAAGCCAAGCGAAATATTATTTTCGAACCTGGCTATACGACAAAATTCAATCAAGCAGGCATTGCCGCGACAGGGATTGGTCTGTCTCATGTCCGCGATATCGTCCGGTCTCTGGAAGGGCATATTACCGTCGAATCCGCAGAGTTAAGTGGGGAAGGAACTGCCTTCGATGTATCGATTCCCAAAAGGAACCTGATGAAAGGAGCAGAACTATAGAATACCTTCCGCCCGAATCAAAATTCATAATAAACAAAAGATAGCGACCGGACCTACACAGGGGAGTCGCTATTTGGCGTGTTGAACTTTAATCCAAGATGACTTCTTTGGTGGGATGATCCAGAAACTCAAACATGGTTTTCACCTGCGCTGCTGTATTCCTTTCAAGCGAAAGTTCAGGCAGCTTATGCCTGTCGAAGAACTGGACGGCACTGGTTTCCACACCATTTTCAGCTGTACCACCCGTAATCTCGCATTGAATAAACATCTTGTATATATGATAAGGTTCGGGTGGATGACCATGGAATTTCTTATCCAGTACAGCCAATAGGCGCAAGGGCACCACATCGAATCCGGATTCTTCCTTGATCTCTTTCACGGCTACCTCGGATGGAGAGAGGCCGATGTCGCTCCATCCCCCTGGCAGTGCCCAGGCTCCATCGATCTTCTCCTGCACCAAAAGGATTTTATTATCCTTGAAAACAACACCTCGAATATCTACTTTGGGCGTTGCATACCCAGAATCACTTGCAAAGGTAAGTGATATCTTTTCCTTGTTTACAGAAGTATAGTTAGCCAAGATATCCACACTAATCTTTCTCAATTCCTCGTAGCGTTCGATATCGTATACATCTTTGCCATAAGTTAAACCGGTCTGAGCAATAGCCTGAATCTGTTTCGCCCAATCGAGCCACTTCATGTTCATGTTAGCACCCCTCTTTCTTAGGCAAATCTCGAAATACAAGTCATATAGGAAATAAATCCATTATAGCAGAGGAATTCCAGCGGGTGATCACAAATAAGAAGCAAAACCCAGAATGTTGGAAGAGCAAAAATTTCCATTTTATTGTGAGAAACACATTGCTTTTTGCGAAGGAAATGCGAGATAGTATAGGGAAATGAGATATGGAAGGAGCACGTGAAATGGATATTACAATCGATCAACAGGGTAACTCCAAGGTTGCTATTATTGAGAGTAATGACATCGTCATCAGCGAAGTGCAAGATGCACTGGATCTGATGGCATCGGTAAATTATCTGAACGAGGCATACAAGCTGATCATCGACAAATCCAACATTACGGAAGAATTCTTCGATCTGAAAACGAAGCTGGCTGGTGAGATTCTGCAAAAGTACGTTAACTACCAGGTGAAGCTTGCCATCATTGGTGATTTTGACGGCTACAGCAGCAAAAGCCTGAAGGATTTCATTTATGAGTGCAATAATGGCAAGCATGTGTTCTTTGTAAAAACAAAAGAGGAAGCGCTTCATATCCTGCATGAATTGAACTAATCATTTGGAGGAGGTCTACCCATGATTGCTGAGTTGAAATTGGTTTCGAATGACGTTGTGGCCCGTTTTGAGCGCTTGTGGCAGCACGATGTACGGAAGGTATGGTCCTTTTTAACGGAAAACGATAAGCTGCATGGATGGTTTCCCGAATTGCGGATTGAAGATCTGCGAGAGGGCGGACTGATCAAGTTTGACATGGGCGATGGGACATTTGAAAAAATGAGAATCACACATCTGGAGCCTTACTCCGTTCTTGCATACACCTGGGAAGAAGATGCGGTGAGGTTCGAGCTGCATCCTGTACAGGAGGGCTGCCGTCTTGTTCTGACAGAAACCATTCATTCCATGACAAGCCATACACCAAAAGATCTTGCCGGATGGCATGTCTGTCTGGATGTGATTGCTGCGCTGCTGGACGACCGAACGCTGGAGTCACGCAAGGATGAGTGGAGATCGTGGTACGAGAAGTACCAGGAGCATGTGGATCGTTTTCTAAAAGAATAGGATGATGAAACCCACTTACTCAAGTGGGCCAAACAGGCGGGAGGAATGCATGGTGAAAACAAATGGCAAGTTACAGGTGCATGTCCTGTCAGAGATACAGAACCTGAAAGTGCATGGCAGGACAACAGGGCAGCGGGCACCGCTGACGTTATTTTGGACAGGCAGCGCAATTGAACTTCAGGTCACAGGCTCCGAGCTTTGGGTAGAAGTGGAGTCGGACTACGATATCTATGAACCGTGGATCAGTATCCTGGTCAATGGTGTTCCTGTAAGCAGGCAGATGGTGACAGCAGGACGGTATTGGATCTGTGTCTTCCGGGGCATGAGCGAAGATACAGTGAAGAATGTACGCATCGTCAAGGATGTGCAGGCAATGAGTGCAGACTCGGGCTGCTCATTGCAGTTTCATGCCCTGAAGTCGGATGGCACATTCCTGCCTCTGGAAGAGAAGCCCTATAAGATTGAATTTATTGGGGATAGCATAACATCTGGAGAAGGCGCAATCGGGGCCAGAGCGGAAGAAGACTGGATTCCAATGTGGTTCAGCGCAATACATAACTATACGTACATGACAGCAGAGGCAATGAACGCGGACTACAGGGTGATATCCCAGAGTGGTTGGGGTGTACTCACAAGCTGGGACAACAACCCGCACAATAACATTCCTGATTATTATGGACAAGTCTGCGGCCTGCTCACGGGTGAGAAAAACCAGGAGCTCGGGGCCGAGGACCCGCATGATTTTGAGTCCTGGCAGCCGGACGTGGTTGTGATCAATCTGGGAAGCAACGATGGAGGTGCTTTCCAAACATCGGGATGGAGAGATCCGGTGTCTGGAAAGGTACATAAGCAACGTTTAAATGACGACGGGAGCTATCATGAAGAGGATCTGGCTGCTTTTGAGGATGCGGTAGACCGATTCCTGGTCAAACTTCGTAATACCAATCCGAAGGCACAGCTCGTCTGGGCCTATGGCATGCTTGGATTTCCCATGATGCCTGCCATCTATCGTGCGATTGATGGCTATACGAAGCGGACAGGCGACCGAATGGTATCTGTCCTGCAGCTTCCGGATACAACGGAAGAGACGATTGGGGCCCGCACTCATCCGGGCGAGTTATCCCACCGGCGGGCAGCAGAGACGTTAACGGGATACCTGCAAGGCCTTATGGCTTAACGCTGAACGTCGTATAAGGCCTGGCCTGGATAAAACAAGGACCACACTTAACCCATCAGGGGCAGCGTGGTCTTTTCTTATCTTGAGTTTGGTTATACCTGAACCTGATACCGGATGGATATGATCTGACCGAGTGTCTGCGTCCCGATCATCTTCAGATTACTCGGTACAATTCCCTCCGGAAATAAGGGAATGCCTTCTCCGAGGATTTTCGGAATGATGGCAACTTCAATTTCATGAAGCAGCTGTTTTTCCATAACTGCCTGAACCAGCTGACCCCCTCCAACAATCCACAGATCGGCATCGGATGCCTGCTGCAAACGGGGAATAAGGGTCTCAACAGGCTCGGTTGTAAACTGCACATGTGGTGCAGGTGGCTGTTCCGAACGGGAGAGCACGTATGTGGGGCGGTCTGCATAAGGGAATTCCTCCGACAGCTTAAGCACATCTTCGTACGTGGTTCGGCCCATAACTACCGTTCCAATCGTTTGATAAAATGCAGCATACCCGTTATCTCCACCGTCACCTTCCACGTCGAACAGCCAATCTACTGAACCGTCCTTTCTTGCAATATAACCATCCAGACTCATCGCAATGTACAGCACTACTTTGTTGGACATTATTGATCGCTCCCTTCTGTTTCGTATGTTACACTTTAACTATGACAAATGTTGACGTAGTTAGGGGGGTGGAATCATGAATGGTCGGAAACTCGCCATTATGAGATTGATGGATTCAAGAAAAAAGTTTACAGCCCGTGAACTGGCCGAACGATTCGGTGTATCGGTCCGTACCATTCAGCGTGATCTGGATGCGCTGCAGACGTTGGGGTTTCCTTTGTACACGGAGGTCGGTGTGAATGGTGGTTACAAGGTTTTGCCTAATCGAATTCTGCCGCCTCTGCAGCTGACACAGAACGAGGCACTGGGGTTGTTCATGATGATCGAATATTTGCAGCAGGTTCCGGATTTTCCGTACGGATCAATGCGCGAGCATTTGGCAGAACAGTATTTCTCCACCTTGCCGCAGGATGTACAGGATCTGATTGTGCGCATGAGGGAGCATGTGACGTTTGTGCAGCATCCGGGTGAGCACGCTGAGATGTTGACGACGGATATCCTGAATGCTGCTGTAGATAAAAGAGCGATTGAATTTACGTATCATTCCCGGAAAGGGAAAAAAGAAACACAGGCATATCCCATCGGCATCTACTATGAGGGTGGATTTTGGTACATGCCCGCCCGCCATAAGGAACGCGTATTGTTGTATCGCGTCGACCGCATGCAGCAACTGAGATTGCTGGATTCCATAGATGAATCCACTCCCAGTTTGCAGGCATGGTTTAAGTCCGAAGACGACAGGGAAGGCGTAGAAGTGGTGCTGCACTTCACCGAGTTTGGCACACGGCTTGCGCGTTCGGATGGGCTGTTCCATTCGATTCAAGGCAATGAATGGCGAGGTTTGGTTCCTCGAGAGGAATTCCCGTTCACCGCACGGAGGCTGCTTGCCTATGGTCCCGAAGTTAAGGTGGTCTCACCAGCCTCCTTGCAGCATGCTGTTCGAGAAATGTTGGAGAAAAGTCTGATCCAGTATTCATGATACTTCGTTTATGAAGAGGATATCGCTGTGCGCTGATCGAATGGATTAATGTGAAGGGATCAAACAGCACCTACGTAAGGGGTGCCGAATGGGGGGCTACCATGATTCAATTCATAAGAAGTTTCACGATCCGCTCTATGCAGAGTCCATGCGATGTACAACGGCGGTTGTTTGCATAGAGCCTTGATTTTCTTTTCCGCCATATAGAACTCATAAGTGTACGTCGTATGACTCTGCTGCCTTAAAGACTAATTTTAAGGAGCGGAGCAGCATGAATTATATCAATGCAGATGCCATCTTGCCGGAAGAATTATTAAAAGAAGTACAAAGGCACATCCCGGGTGGGTTGGTCTACATTCCAAAGCCTAAGGAAGCTCACAAAAAGTGGGGCGAAAATTCAGGCAGCAGAGCGGTCGTCCAAGAGCGTAATGAGCAGATCCGTTGCCTATTCGCCGCAGGGTTAACCGTGCATGAGCTGACTGAACGTTTTTACCTGTCCATCGACAGTATCAAGAAAATTGTGTATTCCAAAAAATAAAGATGGCGAACCACATTAGATAAATCTAATGTGGTTTTTTGGTGCAAAGAATCGTTGACCAATTACACCAAGGGAAAGTACGAAGAAATATACGGCCACACGTTAGATGGCTATAAGTTAATCTTCAGATTTTCAAACACGTAATTAAAAGATCATAAAAAAGACCGTTTTCCTTATGGGGAAAACAGTCTTTAGCATCTCTACCCGTTACACGATGCCATTGAAGTATTGATATTCGGAATTCACTTCAAAGCCGACACTCCGGTATAAATTCAGAGCACGCTCGTTTTCAGTAACAACGGACAAGCGAATATCCGTATTTTTCTGCTTCAGAAGCAGCTCAACGAGCAGGGTAAGAACTTGGCGGCCTAGCTTCTGGCCTTGATATGCAGGTAGGATACAGAAGTTATGAATGAATGCTGTTGTCTCATTAATGGAATTGATTCGGACCAGTCCGACAGGCAGTTCATCTCTCCAGGCAATGTAGGTTACCCGGCTGGGTTCATTAGTTTGCGTGAAATAATCGCGGGTCCATTCCTCTGAATCTCCAAAGGCCTGCGCTGAGCAGCTGACCATAAACTCAAAATCTTTCGGTTCAGCCACAGACAAGGTTAACCCAACTTGTTCGATATCTGGGAAGGACGTGTTCATAAGCTGCATCGAGTACTCCGAACGATCATGAACAGCACCAAGCGACTGAGCGGTACGAAGCCCGGAAAGCAAGCTTTGAGGTACGCGGTAGCTGAGCCGGGTAATACCCTGTGACTTCATGTCTGCAACAGCCTGCATCAGTAAGCTGCGGAACACACCTTTGCGGCGAGCATGCGGATGCACAAGGGCATTGATGTTTCCAGTAGTGCTATCAGAGGGGTACCAACTTAGGAGTCCGACGAGCTTGCCTTCGCAGTAACACAGGAGTGCGTGGTCTCCATCTTGTTTGCTGATATGATCCAGGTCTGCCTTCAGATGAATGGAATCGAGTTGTTTACATTGCTGTTCGAGTAAAATAATGGAATCAATCTGTTCCTTGGAATTATAGATCATTGGAACAACTGTAAATATTGACATTGTATTCACACCTTCATAGGTGAAGGAACCACGCAGTTATTGGACCAAGCAGGCGCTATCCTTCGAAAATGGGTCCAGTTGTAATGATCGTTTTCAGCATTGTTATCCCCTCCAAATCACTTCACGTCGACTATAACACACCCTGATTATGGAGATCCAACTTTATGTAATCGAATACGCAATTTATTCGAATGTGTTTAAACGCTGGACATTTTAACCAAATAAAGGTGATAATTGAAAGTAATAAAGGTACGAAAGGGTTTGATCAACTATGCGTAAACTAGTCTGCGTTATGAGTACGTTATTACTTTCAGGAATGATTATGGGATGTACTGAATCCAATACGACTAATCCTGTTCAGGAGAGCACACCCCCAACCAGCCAGCCAAGTATAGTGACGAACGAGACAGCTACGGCTCAGGATGAACAGAAGGCTCTGGATATGTCATTAGAGTATAAAAAAACAGAATTGACCGTGGACTATGCCGATTATGAAGATACACTAACCGTAGAGGGTCTACTCTCCAAAGGGGAGACAATGAAGCCATTTTTGACGGAAAAAAATTATGAATCCTATATGGCTAATCGGTATGCAACGTTACCGCTAATGGTGGCAGACAAGGAGAAGGCTCTACTTCATCCGGAAAATATACTTGTCGAGATCAAAGAGAGCAAGAGCGATTGGATCCTCGTAGAATACAGACTGAATCTGGTCTTAGCAGATCGAGAAGGCCAACAGTTGAAAAACATCCCGTTATCAGGGGATATCACCTTTTTACAGGACCAAGGCGAATGGCGCATTCAGGACGACACCTATAATATCAAAGATTTGCAAAATATCGCTTATGAAGTGAATGAGTAGCGTGATACGAACCGATCAAGATCACAAAAGGCTGCAGTTTCAGACCAGATATCTGAGATGCAGCCTTTTTGATATTGTGCGATCGTACGGCTCAGATAAGTCTTCACAATTTCAAACTAGAAATGGATTCGCCCGAACGTGGCATCGCTTTTCACGGTTGAGCTGCTGGATGCATTAATGGGATCGAGCTGCAGTACATAGTTATAGTGCCGGATGTAATATCCGGGTTGGCTGTATGACTGAAGTGATATTTTGGAGCTGTCTGCCCAGCCGGGGCTGCTCAGGAAGGTTGCATCTCCTTTATAAGCGGCAGTGTCTGCATAGGCTTCGAGCACAATTTTGTCGCTGCTATTACGCTTCAGGAAGTACCCCGGGAAGTTGATGGACTCCAGTGAAATGCCCGTAGAGCTGGCGAGACCGGGAACAACGCGGAACTGGGAGTCCAGTATTGGCGAGACATTCGCATCTACACGAGCCGTGAAATGGGTATGCCGGATGAAACGGTCCGGATAGTTATGTGAGATGAACTGGCTGTAGCCAGTCGCTTCCGGGGTAGCAGGACCCAGCATCTTAACCTCATGCAGTGTTGGGGTGTACCAGTTACCGGGGTTGTTCCACAGCACGGCGTTCACCATATTGATGCGTACATAGCGGGCTGTAAAGTGCACTGCATCCGTGGTAAACCCGTAGGTCAGGTTATTGGTCCGATCCAGTGTGGAGTAGTTGACGCCGTCGTTGCTGATCTCAATCTTGTATTTGTAATACCCCTCCGATCCTTTATACATAAACCAGGAGATATCGATCTCGGTAATGGTCTTGGGCGATCCAAAATCGACCTGCCACCATGCAGGCCATGTATTGGAAGAGGCTGCCCACGACGTTTGATAGTTGCCGTCATTCACATTGGCTGCAGATGAACCAGAGGCTGTCGATATGGCCGTAGCTGTCTTGCCTTGAGCATGATTGACGAGAGAGGATGGCGCTAACGTACCTGTGGCAGCATCGATACTCCAATCCTTATACCACTCCAGTGATGCCGTTCCGCTTGAATCGTTCAGGGTCAAAGGGAGCCAGATATGCTTATGCTCGCCCAGATTCATTGGATTCCAGCGGTCTGCCATATAAATATAGGACGTGGTGCTGCTGCCTGTAATCGTGGCAATATCATGAATCTGGGATCCAAAGGCAGAAGGATTGCCATAGGGGGTAAGTGCAGACCACGGTCCTGTCATGGATGTGGCTGTAGCATAAGCCCCTTGATTCGGATACCAGCCGGCGGCCTGGGAGGTGAAGAGATAATAGCGGTTTCCCTTTTTCACAACGGCAGGAGCCTCCCGGTAGCTGTTCTCAAACTGCCAGCCTACAAAGGATTCAACGCCTGTATAGCTTGCGTTCATTTTGAAGATCGCCATCGTATCGTTAGCGCCACCATTCTTGCGTGAAGCGCTGATTAGATACCCCGTACCATCGGTGTCTACAAACACCGTCATATCTCGGGACTCATAGCCTAGTGGCCGGAAGCTGCCCTCATATGTGAATTTGCCACTCGGTGTATTGCTGGTCGCTACGGCGACACGTCCCAGATTATAATCCGTTCCGTTCTCATAATGTGCCCAGAGCACATACTGCTGCGTAGCGGGGTTGTAGATCACTTTGGGACGCTCAATCTTGCTGGAGGCAAGCTCCGTTGCGGAATCCTTGGTGAGGATGGCATTGCTGAACGTCCAGTTTTTCAGATCGGTCGAAGTATAGACATTAACACTGTCAAACTTGCCACCTACCGCATGCTCGCCATACCAGTAATACATGCTTCCCACTTTCAGAATATTACCGCTGTTCGCATGAATGGGGTCACCTGCGGTATCCAGCCAATCGGAACCGTTGCTAATGGTCACACTTGCCGCGTCCGTTCGTTCTGGATAGAAGCCAAACATCGTCAGTGCCAGGGTCAGAACCAGAATCCATGCATACTTTCTGCCTCTCATTACATACACCTCCCCAGGTTATGAGCAAAAGTAGAGCGCTTTCATGTTTATTCTAGTCTGGCTGCTTTTCTTTTCAAGTGAACAATTCATCCATTGCTGAACAAAGAGGTGCTTTTCGAGACAAGAGCGGCGAGAGCAGGTCTTTTTTGTAAGACATGTTATTCCACTTGCGGGAAATCCGTATAAAGGAAAGAAGGAGTGCCGCAAGGCACTCCTTCTTCTAAGGTACACTAAATTCGTATCTTCAGCTTACACATGCTTCCCTTTACGCACCTTCAGCTGCTTCCCCTTGACCGTTGTGTTTTGCATCATTTCCAGTACAAGCGGGCCTTTGCCGTTTAGAATCTCCACATCGGTTACATTATCGAGAATGGTGATAATCCCGATATCATCTGCGGTGATGCCATCCAGTTTGGCGATGGTACCTACAAAGTCCACAGCACGCAGCTTTTTCTTCTTGCCGGCGTTGAAGTTCAGCTTCATGATCTGCTGGTTCAGCTGCTCACGCTTGTCTTTTTTCCGTTCAGGTACAATTTTCAGCCGCTTCTCGAATTCTTCCCTGCGGCGATCGACGGCCTCCTCGGATGGGGCCGGAACAACCGGGATCTCGAATCCGATATAGGATTCAATCTCGGCCAGGCGTCTGCCATCCTTTGGTGTGACCAGTGTGATGGCCTTGCCTGTCTTACCAGCACGTCCGGTACGGCCTGTGCGGTGTACATAGCTCTCTTTTTCCAGCGGGATATCATAGTTGATGACATGAGTGATATTCGTGATATCGATCCCTCGTGCCGCGACATCGGTTGCGACCAAATAACGGAATTGGCCTCTTCTGAATGCGTTCATGACTTCGATCCGCTCATCTTGCTCCATGCCTCCATGGATTCGATCTGCTGGATAGTCCAGGTCAGCCATTACCCGGAACAGTTTATCCACGTTTTCCTGTGTCCGGCAGAATACGATACAGCTATCGGGATTTTCCACAATGAACAGATCCTCAAGCACAGCGGTCTTGTTGACCTCCGATACCCGAACAACCTCATGTTCAATTGTAGCTGTTGTGAGGCCACTCGCTTGGATCTCGATCTCTACCGGATTATCCATATACTTACGTGAGAGACGGGCAACGTCCTCAGGGAATGTAGCGGAGAATAACATCGTTACGCGCTCACGAGGTAAGGCCTGAATAATGGCCTGTACCGTCTCGATAAAGCCCATGTTCAGCATCTCATCCGCCTCGTCAATGACGAGATAGGCAATCCGCTCGAGCGGCAAAGTACCGCGTTCAATATGGTCCAGCACACGTCCCGGTGTGCCTACGGCGACATGTGTTCTTTGTTTTAGCTCCGCTTTTTGGATATGGAACGGAGATTGTCCATAGAGTGCTGTTGCTTTAATCCGCTTATAGCGTCCAATATTGGTGATATCTTCATTGACCTGCAAGGCCAGTTCACGGGTTGGCGTGAGAATCAAAGCCTGCGGTTTATTTTCATTCCACTCCACCAGCTCACAGATGGGAATGCCATACGCGGCTGTTTTGCCACTGCCTGTCTGGGATTTGACCACGAGGTCTTTATTTTCCAGAGCTACCGGAATCACTTGGGTCTGAACCTCAGTTGGCGTTTCATAACCCAGACTATCCAGTGCTCGGACGATCTCTTCACCAAGATTATAATCTTTGAATTGTTGCTTGCTCATCGTTAACCTCTTTTGCAATTAGTTTTGAGTATTCATACCAGGGACGTGCAGAATGCTTACTATAAGCATTGCACCATACAAATATCATATACCTAATCATTATACTCTATATAAAAGAAGGCCAGCGGAGGAATTGATCTGGATGGATGGGCAAATTAGGAAATTTATGCTGGTACCAGGAATTGGAATATGTTAGCATAGGGGTAACTTACTGAACGGAGGGATACGTGTGGTACATTTTTTCCGATTGAGATAACAGCAAAACGTTTGTTTGCGCGTGCTGTTTTGCTGCCTGTGTGCAGATCATCGGAAGAAGTTTGCCTATTTACACGTATGCCGTTATCGGTAGTGGATGCTCTTGCATAAGAGTGGTTCTTTGCTGTACCACTACAGGGCTACGAATATTTGGGTATACCCTAAATCCGAGATCAGGGCACAGGCGTAAATGTCTGTGTTTTTTTATTTTTTCTGAGGAAAAGAGGA
Source organism: Paenibacillus pabuli (assembly GCF_039831995.1). Classification (NCBI taxonomy): domain Bacteria; kingdom Bacillati; phylum Bacillota; class Bacilli; order Caryophanales; family Paenibacillaceae; genus Paenibacillus; species Paenibacillus pabuli. The sequence goes on along the minus strand of NZ_JBDOIO010000005.1, from coordinate 677,794 downwards.
GGAATGGGTATGACAGGACCAATTTCGAATGAACAGGTAAAACTTCAGCAGGATATATGGCAGCTCGCTGAACAGAATGGGCTTCGAATCCGCAAAGATTCGATGGAAATCAATGAGTCCGGGATGGACTTCAGGGTGGCCTTTGCTACGGATGAGAGTGGACAACAGTGGGTTCTACGCCAGCCGAGGCGTGAAGACGTATGGGCGCGTGCCGAGAATGAGCGTCAGGTGCTGGACGTTGTGAAGGAGCATTTGTCTGTCAAAGTACCAGATTGGCAAATCTGTACGCCGGAGCTGATTGCCTATCCCTTGCTGAATGGTGACCCGATTGCCGTGGTGGATCCTGCTGGGGCAGGATATGCATGGCGCTTTCCACAGGAGGGCCTATCGGATGTGTTTTTTGATTCGCTGGCTGCTACACTCGTACAATTGCATGGCATTGATGCCACTGAAGCGGTAAAAGGCGGCGTGCGGAGCAAGACGCCTATAGAAGTGCGGCATGAGTTTGCTGCCAATGTGGAGGAGATCAAGCAAAGTTTCACGGTACCAGATCAACTGGCAAACCGATGGGAGAATTGGCTGTCTACAGACAGCTTCTGGCCAGAGCATGCCACATTTAATCACGGGGACCTGCACCCGCCGCATATCATTGTCGACGATACACAGCGGGTAACCGGGCTCATCGACTGGACGGAAGCTGAAATTGCCGATCCAGGTAAGGATTTTGTGATCTATTATGGACTCTTTCAGGATGATGGATTGCGCGATCTGCTAAAGAGGTACGAAAAGGCAGGGGGAAGAACGTGGCCCCGGATGTTTGATCATATTCGGGAGCAGTGGGCTGCTTACCCGGTACTGGTTGCCAAGTTTGCTCTAATTACAGGGGAAGAGTCAACCATGGAGATGGCGAGAGGCATGCTGGCCAACTGGGATGTGAAATAGACACCTGTTTAATTAAAAGATGGTGATGCCTCATTCAGTTCTATGAGGTTTGCCATCTTCTTTGTTTAGTATGCAAATTATAAAATATCAATATGTTATATAACCTCTATCGCTAACTATTATACGACTAAATGTTTGGAATAAATCCAAAAAAAATATTTACCTATAAAATATATCTTAAATATTCCGATATATGTTAATATAGCACTTGGGTCAAATTACCTAAATTGTAGGGGGAGAAAGATGAAAAAGTTTTTTAAGATCGGATGTTTGGGGTTTATCGGTTTAATCGTATTAGGGGTAATTGGGAGCATGCTTTCTTCCAATGACAAAACAACAGATACTGCAGCAAGCAAGCCGGCTAGTACAACTCAGAAAGAAGCAAAAGAAGAAGTTAAAGTTGCAGGGATTGGTGACGAACTTAAAGTCGGTGATGTAGTTTTTAAAGTTAACAAGGTATCAACGAAAAATGAAATTAAAGAGGGTCAAATCTTGTCCTACAAACCAAGTTCTGATGGGAGTATCTTTTTAGTTATTAATGCGACATTGAAAAATGAAGGTAAGCAAATGATCACCACAGATTCTTCGTTTTTTCAGTTAAAAAAAGGAGAAGTTACATACGCGCCGACTTCTATGATCTCAGTTTCTAACAAAATTTTTATGTATGATGGGATTAATCCTGGATTATCTCAGACAGGGAATGTAGTTTTTGAAATTCCTGAAGATTTGAATGATTTTGAACTTAATGTACAGACAGGATTCTGGGGTACTGAACAGGGTCAGATTCAGATCAAGTATTAATAGGTAATAGTACAATAGGCCTAGATTATAAACAAAGACCAACCTTAAATTATGGTTGGTCTTTGTTCGTCAATGGCAAGATTATTGGAATACCGCGCTAATCAGTTCATTTGTCCAAAGATTTGTAATGAACCTTCCCAATCGGCCCAAGGTAATAGTGAATATTAGCAAAGCGAACAAACTGAGCCGAACTTGGAATCCTCTTTTAACTTCGCTAGTTAACCATGCCTGGCATACAGGTTCCTCTGAAATGAATGGTGGCTATCCAGATGACGAGCGAAAAAATCATCGAAACGAAGTGAACCATAGCAATAACCAAGTGAGTACTTGCCCCAAACACAAGGAAATTCCAATATAGATTTTCCTGCAAGATATGGTGTCAGCGGCATGCTGAAAGCAAAACTAGCAATAACTTCGGTGAAAACTTGCATAGCAAGAAAACAATAAGCCTATCGCATGTAGTTCGTACAAGAACCTGCGATAGGCTTATTTATCGTAACACCTTTAAGATTCAATATTGTTGCCCGCCTGTTTATTTTCAAAAATCAGAATCGTTTTGCTTTTTCCGATATAACCGACAGTCGTATTAAGCTGCTCCGAAACAAAGCGGACTGGCACAAAAGCCGTGCCGTTTTCGATCAACAAGGGAGCATCATTCATCAGGAGCGAACCATCTACAACCACCTGTTTGTTGCCGGCAGTCCAGCGAATGGTTTTATCACCTTGTGTGATTACGGCCTCCTGGTTGTTCCCGTCCCAATCCACATGGGCATGGAGCTGTTCAGACACAAACCGCAGTGGCACGTAGGTACGCCCTTCATGGATAAAAGGCGCAGCTTCCAGAGCGTATGTGCGATCGCCCACGTAGGCCGTTGTAGATCCTTCAATTAAGCGCTGGAAACGGCCTTGCGGCGTGCGTTTCTGTTCCCGCACATTCATCTGGTTAAGCAGACTCATGGTGCTGCTGCCACTCGATACGTCCAGATAGTTGTTTTGCACAGTCAATCCGGCCGATTCCGCTTCCGTCACCGGAGTCTGTACGTTCGGGGATACAGAGGTGGAAGTTCCGATGTCCTGTACTGTATTCAGGGGATTAGCCTGTGTAAAAGTAAAATCGGCAATCGGTTTTAGATCCCATACACGATTGTTTGCGAGCTTCAGCACCTCCAGCTTGGTGAGCTGTCGTAATGGCTCCAGATCATAGATCTGATTGGATTCGGCATTAAGCTCGGTTAACCGCAGCAATCCTTCAAGTGCCTGCAAGTGCTGAATTTGGTTACTCGAGATGTCGAGCGCCTGAAGACGCGTCATATGCTGCAATGGGGTCAGGTCGGAGATTTCATTGCCTGCCACGTTTAATCTCAATAATGTATTATCCAAATCGGCCAGTGGAGCCAGTGATTGAAGCCGATTATTCGCTACGTTCAGCTGCTGCAGCCCGGATTGATTGGCCAGTGGAGTCAGATCTGTAATCTCGTTGTTGGAAATCTCAAGCCATTTTAGATGATCTATATCCGACAAAGCGGAGAGACTGTTAATCTGATTGCCACTGGCGTAAAACGTATGTAATCGGGTGAAGTCACGAACCACATCTATGGAAGAGATGGAATTATTGCTGATGTACAGCCGTCCAAGCTCCCTCAGGTCAGCGAGTGCATCAATGGATGTAATATAATTGTTGCGTACGTCGATTTCCCTCAGTTGGCCCAGATGCTTCAGCGGTGTCAGATCCTCAATCTCATTGCCGTATAGGCGAAGGTGCGTCAGGTTGGTTGCATACTCCAGTCCCGACAGGCTCTGTATGCCTGCATTACTCAGATCAACAACGGTAAGCTGTTCCAGGTCGGAGGAGGTTAAGGGTGAATCTACCGGTTTGTTCAAAATCAGTTTTAGTCCGTTTTCCAGTGCAGGATCTTCAATGATGCCTTTACCTGAGTCCATCGTTGCGTAGGCCATGGCCTGCCCGGACGCGCCGATACTCAGAATGAATATTAGACATAGTAACGTCATTCTTCTCATTGCATGCATTCCCTCCGATATTTAAAGTTCTTCTCGCTTTTATGTAATCACATGCGTCGTAAAGGTCAGATCAACAGGAATGAATTCTCAACATTTCTCTAGTTATTAACCCGTCAGCGGAGAAAAGGAACAACAATTTCAAGGGACAGGTAACAACTCTACTTCTATTCTATATGAAACAAGCATTGATCTGTACTCCTTCAGGTGAACTTTACCAAAAAAATTCTTCTGGCCGGATTGCCTTATTCAACCTACCCCAAGGAAGGGTATAGAAGAAGTAAATATGCAGGTGGAGGGGAGAGACGGTTATGCGTCAAGCCATGATCATTAGCAATCCGTCATCGGGAAAAGAAGAGGCTCAGCAGTACGTGTCCCAAGTTCAGGAAATTTTGGAATCACAGCAGTATAAAGTGATGGTTAATGAGACAGCTGGGGAAGGTGATGCAACCAGTTACTGTCTGAATGCCTGCCAAGGCGGCTGTGATTTGGTCATATCGATTGGGGGAGACGGCACACTGCATGAGACCATTAATGGCATGATGGATCAGAATCATCGTCCCCGGCTGGGTATCGTACCCCTGGGTACCGTGAATGATTTTGCGCGTGCGCTCCATCTGTCTCTCGATCCTGACGAAGCCATTAGGCAGCTTGGTTCAGATCAGGTACGCAAGGTGGATCTGGGCAGAATTAATGATCGTCTCTTCGCCAACGTGGTGGCAGCCGGTTCTTTGGCTGAAGCATTATCTTCTGTTTCATCGGAAGACAAGTCGAAGCTGGGCTCCCTGGCGTATTTGAAGGAAGGATTGAAGGATCTCGTGTCCTCACCCGCCTATCCTCTGAAGATTGAATACGATGGGCTGACGTGGGAGGGGGAATCCCCGTTGTTTCTTGCTGCTCTGACCAATTCTGTTGGTGGATTTGAGAAGCTGTCTCCGGATGCAGCGGTGGATGATGGACTGATTCATTGTTTTGTGATCCGCAACATCAGTGTATTTAACAGCCTGACACTGGGGACATCTTTGTTGTTCGGGCATCTAAAGAACCATAAGGACGTGGATTATTTTACGGCAAAAAAGGTCCGGGTAAGCTCCACGGAGTCGGTTCACACCAATGTGGACGGGGAGGAAGGGCCCGCATTGCCTATTCAAATCAGCGTTCTGCCCCAACATATTGAAGTGATTGTTCCTCAAGAAACGTGAGCCTGTCGAAAAATTGAGAAGAAACGACCATTTTTCCATATAAGATGTCTAAAAATCCATTGAAACCGATTGCAGATCTGTGTCACAATCAAAGCTGGAAGACAAGTATATACCAATATCCGAATATGGAGGGAAATCACCTTGAGAACAATAAAACTTGGCAGCAGCTCACTTGAAGTACCAGTTGTGGCCGTAGGCTGCATGCGAATCAATTCACTCAGCAACAAAGAGGCAGAACAATTTGTTCATTCCGCCATGGAAGTCGGTGCGAACTTCTTCGACCATGCTGATATTTATGGAAATGGGGCATGCGAAGAGATTTTTGCAGAGGCGGTACAGATGAATCCCCAGGTTCGTGAAAATATGATTTTGCAATCCAAATGCGGTATCCGCAAGGGCATGTTTGATTTCTCGAAGGAGCACATCCTGAATTCTGTGGATGGGATCCTGCAGCGTCTGAAAACGGAGTATCTTGATGTTCTGCTGCTGCACCGTCCGGATGCTCTCGTGGAGCCGGAAGAAGTGGCAGAGGCATTCGATCTGCTCGAGCGTGAAGGTAAAGTGCGCCATTTCGGGGTATCCAACCAGAATCCGAATCAGATTGAACTGCTGAAAAAATATGTGAAACAGCCGCTGGTAGCCAATCAGCTGCAGCTGAGCATTACCAACACAACGATGATCTCCAGCGGAATCAACGTGAACATGGAGAACGATGCAGCCGTGAACCGTGATGGCAGTATCCTGGATTATTGCCGTTTGCACGATATCACCATTCAGCCTTGGTCCCCGTTCCAATACGGGTTCTTCGAAGGCGTATTCCTGGGCAGCGACAAGTTCCCGGAACTGAATGCCAAGATTGATGAGATTGCAGCCAAATATGATGTGAGCAACACCACCATCGCGATTGCCTGGTTGCTGCGTCACCCAGCTCATATGCAGCCTGTAACAGGCACAACGAATATTGAACGCCTGAAGGACTGTGTCAAAGCCGGAGATATTCATCTTACGCGCCAGGAATGGTACGAAATCTATCGTGCTGCCGGCAACATCCTGCCTTAAATGGAGATTTAAAAGTAGAGCAGTAGAATCTGCTCTCTTATATGAAAACACGAGCATTCATTCAGCTCGTGTTTTTTGTTTTTTCCTGATTTGATGCAAGGCCATTCCAGGTATAAAATAAAGAAACGGGTTTATTTTATCAAAAGGATTAAATTGTAATTAATACAAATTAGTTGAATTTATTATATTGACCCTTTCTTTTGGATTACATATAATTACTTTTGCATAACGTTAATCCTGTATATGGCTTTTATTTTGGAGGGTGGTGTTCGTTTGGAGCCAACAACCACGATTCGCGATCATTTAGAGAATTACCTGAAGCGTGAGCAGATGTCCATCAGTCTTTTTTCGGAAACGTCAGGTATTAATTCGGGTACGCTGAGCAATATTTTGAACAAAAATCGCCCGATTGCGATGCAGCAGTTGGACCGAATCACTTCAGCCATGAAGCTTGAGGAAGGCCATTTCTATGAATTGTATATCGATGAGTGTTTCGTTCATGCAACCCCCGACTGGCGAAGACTGGGCCCCTTCCTTCACCGTTGTGCGGAGTTAGATAAATTAAACTGTATTGAAGAGGTTATCCAATTGATGATGGATAATCTATCATATATTCCCCTTCTATTTGATCTGGCCGAGGAGTTTTACCACGAAGGTAGATTTAAACCAGCCATTCTTTTATATGAAACTATTGCTGAGAGTGAGAAAATGCAGCATTCGGAGCGTCTTGCTCTATGTCAGTATCGTCTGTTCAAGTTGGGTCTGACCAATGACCAGCAGAGAAACCTGATCATTGCAGCCAAGTTCGAATATTATGTGGATCGTCTGGATGAACGATATCAGCTGGACGCTCTTAATGAACTAATCAATGCTTTTGGTGCACTACACCGATGGAGCAAAGTACAAGAGCTTTCCGAAAAGCTAAAGGTGAAGGCAACCATCCATTATGAATTGAATGGTAGAAGAAAACAGGAGGAAACGAAAAGACCCATTGTTTTTTACATCCTTTATTCCGATTTGGCTGCTGGAAGTGCATGTTATCATCTGAAGGATTACGATAATGCTTTAAAATATGTTTCATTATATGCAGATATCAGCTGGGTCAAAGACCCTAATCAGGATGAGATCCTGGTCATTAATCAGTTCCAGGAATGGGCCGAGGCGAATCGTTATATCTATCAATTGATGGCTGGGCAGTTTGAAGTGCTGCCCTCCTATTTAAACTATATATCTACCAAGGAAAACGAAATTTTTCCTGCGCTCTGTGATATTGTTACAGCTGCAAATCGCTATGATGAAGATATTGATTACGTGCTTGAACAGTATCAATCATACTTCACGTATCAGGAACAGAGTAATCGGATCGGGAAGGTGAGCAAGCAGGTTACAGATGATCGTTATTTACGTCTTTTAGCTGATCTGGGAGCGTATTATCTAAAGAAAGAAGAGTATTATAAAGGTTTGGGATTTGTGCTTGATAGCTTGAGATTTTCTATTGAAATTAGTAGCGGGAGGGGTATGCTAAGAGGTATCGGACTGTTTGAACAATATAGGGATTATGCGACCGATACAGCCAAGCAGCAGTACAAAATAATAATTAGTGAGGTGCAGAAACTCAATGAAGAGAAAGTTGGCTTTGCTGATAGCTACATGTAGCATTGTGGTAAGCATACTAACTCCTGCAAGTGAGCCTAACTTAGGTACGGATGCTCCAAACCCCGCAATTATGAGAACCGCTGATCATGGATTTGGCACTTAACCCCATTAGAAAATCGGGACGCTTCTGAATATTCATTCAGAGGCTTTTTTTTGTTTGTGTTTGGAAAATATATTCAGGAAAATTAGAATGCAGGGTATTAGGCTATTTACTTTTGGATATCTGTGTACTATAGTTAGTTACATGAGTAACTAACCAATTAACCTAAATAACGAAAGTTGGATTGGCATGAAATCGACTTTGGATGAATCGCAGCCCATATTCCATCAGATTGCCATGATGATTATGGATGATATTGTGGAAGGCAGATTACAGGCGGAGGAGCAGGTTCCATCGACCAATGAGCTCTCGCGGTTCTACAATATCAATCCGGCAACTGCACGCAAAGGGCTGCAGGAGCTTGTGGACAGAGGAATCATATACAAACAGCGAGGTGTTGGAATGTTTGTCGCCAAAGGGGCAAGAGATGCACTGCTTATCGAGCGAAAACAGCATTTTTACGAAGAATACATTATGCCACTGCTCGAGGAAGCCAGACGGATTCATATGAATGAAGACATGATTATTGATCTGATTAAGGGCAAGAGAGACAAGGAGAGTGAGTCATGATTCGTATGGATCAGGTAAGCTACGGTTATCATCAGACACCTGTTTTGGAACATGTTACATTGCATGAAAGTGAGCCGGTCATTAGTGCAATCTGGGGGAGGAACGGTGCCGGAAAAACAACACTCATGAGTTTGCTTGCAGGGCATAACCGCCCTGATCGGGGAAGCATTCAAGTCATGGGGGAGAACCCCTACAATAACCTGGCTGCCCAGGGGCATATTTGCTACGTTCAGGAGAATCATCCTCTGGGCAGAAATTGGACGATGAGTGACCTGGTACGATTCGGTCAGTATTTCCATCCGGAGTGGAATCAGGAATTAGCGAAGCGGTTAATTGATCTGTTTGAATTGCCATCCAAAAGGAAGATCGTCAAATTTTCCAAAGGGATGAAAACGGCCGCCCAGATGGTTCTTGGCCTCGCAAGCTATGCAAATGTCACTATTCTGGATGAGCCAACTAATGGGCTAGATGCGGAAAAGCGCAAATATTTCTACAACGCCTTACTTGAAAGTTATGAAGAGCATCCCCGTCTGATTTTGGTTTCTACCCATCATATTGAAGAGATTCAGCCATTATGTGAGTCACTCATTGTGCTCCATCAAGGCGGCGTACTGTGCCATCAGCAGATGGAAGAGATACGCGAAAAGGGAGTTCTGCTAACAGGGTTAAATCGTGATATCGATCAGGTTACCCAAGGCGAAAAAATTATTGAGTCTGCACAGCTCGGGTCAACAAAAAAGGTGATGATTGACGCCTCTTACTCCAAGGAGTGGAGAGATATTGCGCAGGCACATGCTCTTTCCATCGAGAAGGCTACACTGCAGGACTATCTGGTCAATCTGACTCGGAAACAGGAGGTGCTGAAGGGATGAATGCAGTAAAAGGTACGAATCGACTGATTCTGGATGATATGCGTTGGTATCTGATGCTTTTCTCACTTATTACACTTATGCTTACTGTAGTATATCTGGCAGTGGGCTTCATATTTGATGTTGCTTTTACCACTCAGCTGTTTGGGCCCATGTACGGAGGAATCTGTGCATTTGCTGTGGCAGGCATTGTTACCCTATACCCGGTTGCAATCGGACTGGGGAGTACCCGAATTCAGTTTCTGAAATCCTTCTATCTCATCTCCGCATGGATGGTGGTTGGGACCATTACCATCCTGAATGTGATCTATCTAATCATGCATTTGCTTCATGAAGCTGGATGGCTGGGTGTAACCTTTTATCAGTTGGGTAAGCTGTACTCGAGTGATTATCATTTCTTATCCTATCTCTGGATTGACCTGATGATGGGATTCCTTGTCCTTGGACTGTCTATCTTTTCAACCGTTTGCTGGATTAGACTGGGGATGCGCAATTTTCTGATTCTGTTCTTCGGCTTGAGTCTGGTCCTTACGCTGGCCCTTGTTTTGTCTGACCTAAGCGTCTTGGTAAAGTGGTTCATGAGTATCAACATGTTGACGTTCTCTACCATCGTGGGGGCATTGGGTTGGGTGTTCATTCTGTGCACCTATCCCATGATGAGGAATGCTCCACTTGCGATGAAAGGCAGAAAAGACTAGGGGCTACCGTATTCACATGCGCAGGTTGTGTGGCGATAAGGATACAACAAACACGAGTGCATCACTGCCTCGTGTTTTTCTGTGTATTTAAATACCTCTGCACGTAATCTTCTTAGCTTCTTTCAAACAAAATGCTTCGTCCGAGCTCCTTCAAGTGTCCCATGGCTCTCTGATAAGGATAAGGTCCATAGCTTACACGGGCCACCCCAAGTCTGGCGAGCTGTTTGGGGGTTGGCTCGTTAGATGTAACCATCACGTTTACTGGAATGGGGGAGCGCTCACATAATGCCTGAATGAGCTGTTGATTCTGTAGGCCTGGAACGAATAGTCCGCTCGCTCCTGCCTCTGCATAAGCATGGGCTCGCAATAGTGCTTCTTCCAGGTGGGATGAGGCATGCTGCGCTTGTGCAGTTTGCAGAAATATATCCGTACGAGCGTTAATGAATAAGGGAATGTCCGTTAGTTCAGCAGCTTCGCAGGCGGCTTTCAAGCGGAGAACGAATTCATCAATAACATAGAGACCTGTTCCTCCAGGAAGTTGGTCTTCGATGTTAATGCCGACGGCACCTTGCTCGATTACCCGGAGGACATTCTCCTTCACTTCTGACGCATACCTGCCATGCCCTCCCTCAATATCAATCGTAACAGGCAGTTTTGTGCTTGATGTGATGCGATCGAGATTGGAAAGCATCCATTCAAACGGCATAATCTCTCCGTCCTGCTCACCATGAGCCGCGGCAATAGACCAGCTCCCGGTGGCTATTGCTTCGGCTCCAATCGATTCAATGGCTTGTGCACTTCCGGCATCCCATACATTAACGAGTACGAGGGGGTTACCTTTTACATGTAGTTGGTGAAATAGCTCTGCTTTTTCTTTCAGGGTTTGCATAGGATGACTCTCCTCCGTTATATCGCGATAAATGGACTACGCTAGCTGGTCATGTCTCAATGATTTTGTTCATAAGCAGTCTTCTCATGGGTTAACAGCCAGTTCTTGCGAGTCAGGCCACCGCCGTATCCGCCCAGGTCACCGCTTGCATTAATGACCCTGTGGCACGGGATTACAATGGCCAGTTGGTTCGCTCCATTGGCCTGTGCGACTGCACGGCATGCGGATGGTTTACCCAGTTCGACAGCGATATCCAAATATGACCTTGTCTCGCCCGGCGGAATCGCCATAAGCTGCTCCCACACGCTCTTTTGAAATGGTGTTCCTAAACAGAACAACGGGGTGTGAAAAGCGGTTAAAGTCCCGTCAAAATACTCCGCCAGTTCCCTCTCTATGGAGCGAATGGGTTCAGTTACACCAGGTACGATCGCGGACTTGGTTCGTTTCCGAAGTCGCTCTACTTCCCGCTCCAGACCTCTGCGATCCACAAATTCAAGCAAATATAGGGCTGTATCATCTGCCACGGCCATCATGGGTCCAAGACGTGTATCAATCCAGGAGGCCTTGAGGACCTGCCCTTCATCCACTTGAGTAGGAGCAGCCCCCATAATTCGGGAGAAAGCATCCCGGAAACCGCTGCTGGACTCATACCCCGTCGACAACTGGGCATCAATGATGGTGCGGCCTGAGCGAATGTTCTTCAAGGCAAGTCCCATGCGACGTGCGCGGGCATATTCCACAAAGGTCATACCGAACCGCTTTTTGAACTGACGGCGTGCCGTGGATTCATCGATGGACAAATCTCTGAAATCCTGGCCTTTCCAACGCTTTTCCGGATGGTTCTCCACGGCTTCGACCAGTATTCGGACTACATCGGATACCTGGTTGGGATGGGATAACGGGCGGCAGCGCTGGCAGGGACGAAATGAAGCGAGCAGTGCCTGCTGTGCGGTCTCGTAAAATTCACAGTTCTCGAATTTGGGCTTTCGTGCGGGACAGGTAGGGCGGCAGAATACTCCCGTCGTTTTGACACCGACATAGAATAAACCTTCGTACTCCGAATCTTTGGCAACCAGAGCCTGATAATATTGTTCTTTCAGTTCAGCAGAGATCATTAAACGCACGTCCTTACGATTTTTGTTTCAGCCAGAGAGAGGCAACTTGTTCCCGATGCTCCATCCTTCCCTTGATATTATAAAAAAACGAAGCGCATGGCATCGCCGAAAATCAGGCATGAATATTTTTATTTCAATTCAATGTTTTTCTTTCCTCCAGTCCAGTTTACCAAAAGGATCCCCAGGAATATAAAATACCCGCCCATACAACAATTCAGAACTCATCGAAGTGTAGTGGTAACGATCATTTTTGGAGGGTTTACATATTATGGAGCTTCATGAGGGACGATATGGTGTAGTGATTAATAAGGCATGTGTAGTTTTGATGGATTAGACCAAGATGGAAGGAGCTCCAATGATGAAGAAGAACACAAATACATTTGCTCTTTGGGCATCCGTGCTTTGCCTTCTGCTGCTGATCAGCGCCTGTGGCGCCAAAAATAACAATGAATCGGTTCAGGAGCACGCCTATCCGCAATCCAAGGAGCCTATTGAGGAAGCGGGAAACAGTTCAGTTCCCAACTCGGATGCCAAACAGGGCAATGAGTATCCGGCGAATACGGCGGATGGTGACGAAGGAAAGCTGTCTGCTCAATCCGATTCATCGGCAAATGACAAACAGATCACAATTACGATTGACCAGACAGACAAGCGGGCAGAGAATAACAAAAGCTTTGATTTTTCCGTGAGCCCGGTGCCAGAGGGCTACACCCTCTCTGAGCTGCGGTGGACATCCAACCAGATTACCATTATTAACTCGCCTGCAGAGGCCATTCAGCATGGTGGTGACGGTAAAGAAGGCTTCTATATTAGCGGGAACGGGCAGTTCTCCGGCTTCATGTATTCGGATGAGATGAAGGGTGAACGGGGCAAAGTCACTCTTGTCTACAAGAATGAAGCAGGTAAAGAGATACTGGCAGAGCAGGAAGTAAAGTTGAAAAAATAAAGCAAAAAAAGCAGCCGAAACCGGCTGCTTTTCTTGTTTAGCGTTATATATCTAAGAATGCATCTTGCCTTGATCCTCGTCCAACCTACATAAAGTCGAAGAAATAACGAACGACATGAAACATGACCGGAGACGTATAGGTCAGGCTGTCAACCCGGCTCAGATAGCTTTTTTTGAGTGCATCGAATTTATTGTCATCCCCGATTAACAAATCCCGCTTCAGCACAGACACCGTCAGACTTCCGAAGAAACCTGCAAGGCTGATCAATACACCGATAAAGATTCCGAATTTCCAATCAAACGGAGTCAGATAAGGGTGAATGAAATAAGAGGCTGCCGTCGTTATCACAAATGCACAGGCGAATCCTTCCCATGTCAAAAATGGATTGGCTGTGGGCACCACTTTTCGTTTGCCCAGATAGAGGGAGACCAGATAGTGGACCACATCGTTAAGTTGTGTTAACACCACTAGGAACAGGACCAGCTTCGACCCATACTCCGGTGTTGCAAACGGAAAATAGGCCAGATGGCTGAGCCCGAATACCATCAGCATCAATCCCCACTGTGTAGAACTCACGCTCCGCAGGAAGCCAACCGTTCCTTTATTAATCACGCGTGGGAGCGGCAGCACGAGGAAGACATACAGCGGAATAAAGACGATAAACATCCCATACCATCCAATATAGATCCAGTAGAATTGCACCGGTATGGCGAGATATGCCCACAGGAAAAGCCGGCGGTCGGCCTTACGGGTGCTGCGGATCATGGAGAAATACTCCTTGAGCGCGAAGAACGCGAGCACCATGAGCGAGATGAGGGAAACAATCGGATTGAAGAGTGTGGCGAGACAGAAAATGACGAGCATGCCCCACCAGGTCTTGATTTTGTTGCCAATGCCCGAATAATCCTTGTCCGGCTGAAGCTTGGCAATGATTTTGTACACGATATGTATGACGAGTAATGCTGCGAAAATGAGCGTTAATGTGAAGAGCGAGCTGCTCACGTACCGATCACCTGCTTATTCCAGAAGTAAGATCCCATAATAGGGTACCTATGTTATTATGAAGGAATAGTGCCATCTTGATAAGGGGAAATTTCGTTATGACAGCCGACCGTTCAATCTATATCCTGCTTACGAATACAGGGACATTGTTTACCAAGGTTATTCAAAGTTACACCAGAGCACCATATAATCATGCTTCGATCTCATTTAACCGGGAATTATCCGAGCTGTACAGCTTCGGCCGCAAGCACCCGAACAATCCGCTGAATGGCGGTTTTGTGAAGGAGGATATTCAGACGGGTACATATAGCAAATATCCAAACACCACATGTGTCATTTATGAGCTTCAGGTTACAGACCGCGAAGTAGAAAAAATGAAACGCGTTCTGCAGATCTTCATCCGCAGCCGTCAGAAATACATGTACAATCTGCTGGGTGTAATCGGCATTACCCTGAAGGAGCCGGTGGAATTCAGCAACTCCTACTTCTGCTCCCAGTTCGTGGCTGAAATTCTGCAGCGTTCGGGAATCAAGCTGTGGAATAAGCTGCCCGCACTGGTGACCCCCGATGATTTTCGTCAAAGTGATCGCCTTAAGTTGGTGTACGAAGGGAAGTTAAGTGACTATAAGGCAGCCACCTAAACGCTGAACAGCCTGCTGCCGCAGATCATTGGGCAACAGGCTGTTGTGATATTACAGGGACGATCTTGCCGACTGATAGTTGAACGAAGCAGGGCAACATGTCTGTCCTGCTTTTTGGCGTTGTGCATATGCACAATGAATTTCGTCCTTTAATCAATATTTATTTAGCGCTCCAGCCTCTATAATGAAAGCGTATTCAACAAGAGCAAGGGGGCAATCACAATGGAGGATTTAACTATTAGTTGGATCGGCGCACTGGCAGGACTTGCTATTGCCATCATATTGATCTTAAGGAAGCTGAACCCGGTCTACTCCTTATTTCTGGGGGCAATTGTAGGCGCTTTAATTGGCGGAGCGAACCTGGAAGAGACCGTAAATATATTGGTGAATGGTACGCAAAGTGTCATGGGCACCGTGCTCCGCGTTCTTGCGGCAGGGGTTCTGGCAGGTGTCATGATGGAGTCTGGAGCGGCGGAGACGATAGCCCAGGCGATTGTACGAAAGTTTGGTGGCAGCAAGGCAATTTTGGCGTTGGCACTGGCCACGATGATTATTACAGCCGTTGGGGTGTTCATCCCTGTTGCGGTACTTATTGTGGCACCAATCGCGCTGTCTGTGGGTAACAAAATGGGCATTTCCAAACTAGCACTGATTCTTGCTCTATCTGGCGGTGGTAAAGCGGGGAATATTATATCTCCCAATCCCAATACGATTGCAGCGGCACGTGGGTTTGATCTGGAACTCAGCAATGTCATGCTGGCAGGTGTGATTCCAGCCATCTGCGGATTAATTGTAACGGTTATCGTCGCTTCGATGCTCAAGAATAAAGGCGTTATGGTCACCGATCAGGAAGCGGAGCAGGGCGAAGTGGATACCTCACAGTACCCGCCGCTGAAGCAAGCGATTGTTGCACCACTGGTAGCCATCATTCTGTTAATGATTAACCCGATTGGTTCAATAACAGGGGTAGAGGCACTATCCACGTTCAAAGTGGATGCCATGTATATTCTGCCGCTTGCCGGCATCATCGGTATGCTGGCAATGGGACAAGGTAAGAACATCGTGAAGTATACAACTTCCGGGTTGAATAAAATGACAGCAACCGTGCTTATTCTGATCGGCGCCGGCGGAATTGCAGGTCTGATCTCTGCATCCGACTTGTCAGGTCAGGTCGTTAGTTTGATTGAAGCATCCGGCATCTCAGGCACCTTCCTGGCACCCATTGCGGGTATTCTAATGGCTGCAGCTACTGCCTCAACATCAACCGGTGTCATTCTGGCGACAGGCTCGTTCGGCGACGCGATTCTGAACATGGGAACGGCTCCGCTTGCAGCAGCGGTTATGGTGCATACCGGGGCAACCGTCATTGATTCTCTGCCTCAGGGTAATTACTTCCATGTTTCGGCAGACAGTATGAAGATGACGATCCGGCAGCGGATGGGTGTCATTCCTTATGAAGCTATTGTAGGTGGGACGATGGCGATTGTAGCCACATTACTATACGGATTTATCCTCTAATATCAAGGATGGGGTGAGAAGAATGGGAGAGAAGACATTTGTATTGGCACCGGATTCATTCAAGGAGAGCATGACGGCGAAGGAAGTCTGTATCGCGATGGAAAAAGGATTGCGTAAAATCTATCCGACCGCCAGTTACATCCATGTGCCCATGGCAGACGGAGGGGAGGGAACGGTGCAATCGCTGGTGGATGCTTCGAATGGTGCCATTCACCGGAAAGAGGTAAGCGGACCGCTTGGTCAACCGGTAAAGGCACAGTACGGCATTCTGGGCGATGGCACAACGGCAGCCATCGAGATGGCATCGGCGAGCGGCATTCATTTGGTAACCCCGGACAGCCGGGACCCGCTCCGCACGACCACTTACGGAACAGGAGAGCTGATTCGGGAATGTCTGGACCTTGGCATTCGTAAAATTATTATCGGAATTGGCGGCAGTGCCACCAACGATGGAGGTACAGGTATGGCCGAAGCACTGGGGGCGAGGTTCCTGGATGCCCAAGGGCAGCCGCTTGCCCGTGGTGGCGGAGCTCTGAACCAGTTGACCCACATCGATGTATCGGGTCTGGACCCGCGTTTGCAGGAAGTGGAGCTTGTTGTTGCCTGTGATGTGACCAATCCGCTATGCGGAGAGCATGGTGCTTCAAGGGTATTCGGACCGCAGAAGGGGGCTAATCCGGAAATGGTACAGCTGCTGGATGCCAATCTCTCTCATTATGCTGAGGTGGTGAAGCAGCAACTGGGCAAGGATATTCGGGATGTTCCAGGCGCAGGGGCAGCGGGTGGACTGGGTGCAGGATTGCTGATTTTTACCCAGGCCGTTCTGCGTAAAGGCATAGAGATTGTTATTGAATATACAGGTTTACAGGGCAAGTTGACCCAGGCAGATGTGGTGTTTACAGGTGAGGGCGGGATCGATTTTCAAACGAAATTTGGTAAGACGCCTTATGGCGTTGCACAGGCTGCCAAGGAAGCCGGCAAACCGGTCATCGCCATTGCAGGGTATGTTGGCGAAGGAATAGATACGCTCTACACGGAAGGTATTGATGCTGTATTCGGTATTGTACCGGGCGCAGCAGATCTGGGTAAGCTGCTGCGGGAAGGGCCGGAGAATGTGGAGCGTACCATGGAGAATATTGCAAGGGTGCTGAAGTTGGGTTTGTGATTTTGGATTATCAGTCGGGATGAAATGATAAATTAGAGTATAACGGAGACGGGTTGCGGATCTGCCAGCGTGCAGATGCTGGATGCCCGTCTCTTTGCTGTGATGGCTGGTGTCACTGATGGAATGAGAGCAGTCCATGGGTAAGTTCGATCAGTTCGAGCCAGTTGTGCGGGTTCCTGCCCGTAATGCTCTCTATGCGTTTGAGGCGATATTGCAGCGTATTGCGATGAATGTTCAGATCGGTGGCCGTCATGGTCATGCTGCCGTTATGGTGGATGAAGCTGCGCAAGGTTTCCAGCAGATCTGCGTGATCCTCCAGCCTGCTAATGATGTTGGCTTGAGAAGTCAGGCGAGCCTTGCTGAAGCTTACCAGAAAGTGCACATCATCATAATGGAGGAGAGGAGTAGCTGGCTGAAGTGCCAACAAAATATTCATGACAGATCTTGCCTGCTCATAACAGACGGCAACATTGGGTTCTTTTCGGCTGACCGAAATAAAGCAGTGAGGCTGTTCTTGACGTAATCGCTCGATAAACGGATCGAGGTCTGCTTCGCTTTGAATCATGATGATCTGTGCATCGCCTTCCTCCTCCATCGAGAAAGAAGGGAACTGAAGCAATATTTTGCCCATGCTTTCATTGAATTCAGGAGCATTCCCAGGAGCCTTGATGTAGAGGAGGACCGTTGGCAGCTGCAGATCCAGATTGTATTGCAATGCTTCCTTCCTGATCTTCAGGGAATAGGAACCGGAATGATTCAACAGGCGCTCCAGAAAGGCCTTCTTGCGTGATGTTTCATGGGCCAGACGTTCCAGTTGATTGCGTTGTTCAATGAGGAGCGCGACCGTTGTCCGTACAATGTTACAGAATGGTCGGACCTCATCGGGATGACCGGAGATTCCGATGACACCAACATGCTGGTTGTTAATCGCAATCGGTTCGTTGGTGCCCATTTTCTCCAATCGTCCATCCTGCCAAACTTCTATTCGACTTCCTGTTGTCAGTGCCCGAACAGCGCCTTGATGGATGGTTCCGACCCGCTCTTTCTGGCCGCTTCCAATAATAATACCCTGTTCATTCATGATGTTGATGTTATACGGGATGTCCTGCATCATTTTGTCGACGATTTCCTGTGCCTGTTTCTCGGTGAGCTGCAGCAACGCTATTCCTCCTTTTTTGTTGGTTCCTTCTGGAGTTTATCCTGTTATAAGATGAGTCGTTCCCATATAGCCTATATTGTGCATCTGAACGAAATTATAGATGATTTGATAAGGCTTACACAAATGCTTCGTATCATTACGGGTGTGTTCTATCGTTATTTCTGGGGAGCCAGCAGCATATTCCATCCAAAAGTGTACCGTACCGATGGTTTGCCTGTGCTCAGATGGGCTGTCTTCTAACCCATACGCAGACATCAAAGCTGGAGCACAGCAATAAATACTCCAACCATACAAGAAAAAAGGCCACCCGCAGGGGTGGCTTTTGTTGATCTTGGATACGTCCAGTCATTATTGAAGCGATTTTAGCATGCATCTAACTATATTAATCACTCTTATGTGGCGAGTCTGAGTAAAAACGACCATCCCGCAGCTGGTTTACAAATCCCTGCAGCCATTGATAATACTGCTCCGCATGCTGCAGTTTATGCAAATCCCGCAAAGCTTCCTCCCGCTCCTCTGGCATGGTTGTTCTGGCAAGAATAATCTCGGATAACTCCGGGATCACCTCCTGAAGACTCTCCTGCATAACGTCAATTTCCCGTTGAAGTTTGGCGCCAAAGAAGTTTTGAAATGTACGGAAAAAGTCTGTTTCTGCCAAATAAAGATCCTGCCGCTCGCGCTTCTCCTCCAGTTTGTAAACCATCTGTGACTCGGTAAGAGAACGTACCGCATAGCTCATATTGCTTTTGCTCATGTTCATCGACGTCTTCATTTCTTCCAGTGTCATGGGACGATCCTCGAAATACATAATGCCATACAGCTGGCCAAAGGAATGATTAACTCCGTATAAATCCATGGTATGGGCAATGGCGTCTATGACTTTCTCCCTGAGTTCCTGCCGATAGGACACCACCGTAGGCTCCTGTTCCCCGGCCGCTTCTTTTCCCACAATCTCACCTCTAGTATATGGATGGGATTTCCTTTTACGACTTCATATTTTACATGACTTCCTGTGATTTTAACATAACCCGGAAATTGATTTTTCAAATGTATTATACAATCATTTTTGTACAGAAGAGATTAGAGAGCATTTTTAACCGAGTTTATCCCTAATGTTAAATAAAAATTGAACGACGAGGAGTGTGTGAATTGCGTGTGAAATTATGGAGGGAAACAGAGGCAATTCTGTTCACCCTTCCCGCTCTGGTCCCGCTGCTTGTTTTCTGGCTCGGGCCTCTGGGATACATCGTTTATCTAAGTTTTACGGATTGGGATTTTATGAGCCCCGACAAACTGTTCGTTGGTTTGGAGAACTACAGTTATCTGCTGACCAACTCCGAATTCTACCAGTCGCTGAAGGTAACCCTGCTGTTCGGATTGGGGAGTGTAATACCAACCATCGTTGGTGGACTGGGACTGGCCATGCTCATGAACAGCCGAATCAAATCATCCGGTCTGTTCCGAACGCTGCTGTTTTCCCCTTGGGTAACACCAACGGTAGCCGTATCCATTGCATGGTCATGGATATTTGAACCCGAGGTGGGACTTGCCAACCTGATGCTGGGCTGGGTCGGTGTATCTCCCATCGGCTGGCTTAGGGATGCGGACTGGGCGCTTGTAGCTGTGCTCATTGTAACGCTGTGGAAATCCATTGGGTGGTCTATGGTGTTCTACCTGGTTGCCCTGCGTAATCTGCCATCCGATCTATTGGAGGCAGCATCCATTGATAGTGCAGGCAGCTGGGACAAGTTTCGAAGCATTACACTGCCATTGATCTCGCCAACCACGTTCTTCCTGTCTATCATTCTGACGATCCAGTCCTTACAGGCCTATGATCAGATTAATGTAATGACGCAGGGGGGACCCGCCGGATCAACAAGAACACTGCTCTATATGTATTATCAGTCTGCATTTGAATCCTTCAATGTTGGCGAGGCATCGGCCATTGCTGTTGTCATCATTCTGATCTGCGTACTGCTGTCAGGCATATCGTTCCTGCTCAGCAGACGCTTGGTGCACTACTAATGGACATGACCGCGATAAGTAAACAAACAAGTACAGGTTCGAGTCGTGAGAATACACAAAAGGAAAAGGTTCCCCGTACGGGAAAATTGCTGGGTACAGCCATCCGATACTTGCTGCTCGCGTTAATCAGCCTGGCGATGGCCTTTCCTTTTTATTGGATGGTGATCAGCGGCTTCAAGACCAATGACGAGATCTGGCAATTCCCGCCGACCTTCTGGCCCGAAACGTTCCGCTGGAGCAATTATGTGGATGCATGGCAGTCGGCTCCATTTGCACGTTACATGCTGAATAGTACAGGTGTGGCGGCTGCAATCTGTCTATTTCAGATCATCAACTCCAGCATGATGGCTTACGCTTTGACTCACATGCGTTTTCGAATGAAGGGCATACTTACCGGACTTATTCTGGTCGGGTATATGATTCCGAGCACGGCAGTTTATCTGCCCAGTTATCTGGTTCTCAGCGAGCTCAGACTGCTGGATTCCTATACAGGCTTGATCGTATCCAACTGTGTCAGCGTGTTTTCCATCTTCCTGATTCGTCAGGCATTCATGCAGGTGTCTCATGAGCTGGTGGAAGCCGGGCAGCTCGACGGAGCATCGCACTTTCGCATTTTGTGGACCATTATAGCGCCACTGGTCCGCTCAACATTTGCCGTAATGGTGTTGATTACGTTCATCGACCAGTACAACAACTACTTCTGGCCGATGCTGATTACAAAAGACCCGAATCTGCAGCTGGTATCCGCAGGTCTGCGCAGCTTTTTTGTAGAAGGCGGAGCCTATGGACTGGCCTGGCCGCAGATTATGGCAGCCAGTGCGTTTACCATCGCACCACTGCTCATTCTCTTCCTGTTTACTCAGAAAACGATCATGCAAAGTGTAAACATGACGGCTGGCGTAAACAAAAACTGATTTTTACAACATATCTATATAGGAGGAATCAAAATGAATTGGAGTCTGGTGAGTACAGCGTGGAAGAAAAAATGGAAGCTCAGGTGGAAAGGCGGTATGTCACTGGCACTCGCGGCGAGCTTTGCTCTGATCACGGCTTGTGGTTCTACAGCGGACAGTGGATCAGGCACAGGATCAGATGCAGCGGCAAGCGGAGCGAATTCGGCATCCAGCGGTCCGGTTGAGATCGAGTTCTGGTACGGCCTGGGAGGTAACCTGGGAGATAACATGAAGAAAACGATTGATGCCTTCAATGCCTCGCAGAACGAGGTCGTCGTGAAAGGCATTGTACAGGCGGATTATACGGAGACTGAACAAAAGCTGCAGGCAGCAATTGCTTCCAAAAAGGTACCCGCTGCTGTACTCAGTGCCAATATGGACTGGGCCCGCAAAGGATATTATGCATCCATGGATGAGATGATTGCTGCCGATCAGGACTTCAATAAAGAAGACTACGTCCAAACCTTCCTGGATCAGGGAAAAGTGGACGGCAAGCAGTACTTTTTGCCAATGTACGGAACCACCCAAGTCATGTATTACCGCATGGATACCCTGAAGGAGAACGGAATCGACCCTGCAAGCCTGACGACATGGGAAGCGCTAGCGGATGCTGCCGCGAAGATGACCAAGCAGGAGAATGGCAAAACGACCTTCTACGGCTGGGAACCGATGTGGGGTAACGAGAACATGGTTGATGCCGTACTGAGCAAAGGCGGACAAATTCTGAGTGATGACGGCAAGACCGTGATGATCGATTCACCGGAGTGGGTAGAGACATGGGAGCTGTTCCGCAAATGGATTCACGATGACAAGATCATGGGCATTCACTTTGGCGGACAAGGCTGGGAGTACTGGTACAAGACGATTGATGATGTCATGAAAAATAAAGCAGCAGGCTACACCGGTTCCAGCGGTGATCAGGGCGACCTGGACTTCAGTATCGTGGCAGCCATGGAGCAGCCGGGCTGGGAAGGTATAGGACAAGGCAAACCGGTAGCGAGTGCAATCATGGCCGGAATTCCGGCTGAAGCAAGTCCTGAACAGCAGCAAGCAGCATACCAATGGCTGACGTATTTCTCGGAGACGGCCAATACAGCGGCTTGGTCCATGAACACAGGGTACATCGCCGTTCGTCAGTCTGCACAGGAAGATCCGGATTTCAAAGCGTTCAGTGAAGAAAATCCACAGATCAAGGTCCCTCTGCAGCAAGCAGCGCATGCTTCTGCTCCGTTCCAGGACCCGACCGGAGGCAAGATCAACGAAGCATTGAAGGATGCGGCAGACCAGGTGCAGATTAACAATATGCCTGCTGAACAGGCCCTCAAGGAAGCCAAGGAGAAGGCTCAGAAGGAACTGGATCGGGTGAAATAAGGAGCTTAAACGATGTCTGAATTAAATTTGGGAAATCTGTCTACCCCGATTGAGGCTATTCTGTTTGACAAGGATGGAACCCTGCTGGATTTCACGGTGATGTGGGGGTTCTGGACGGATTGTGTAATGGAGAACTTCAGGGAAGAGCTCATCGCGCGTGGTCTTCCTTTCGCCGAGGATGAAATCCCCCATATTTGGGGGACACATCACGACGAGCAAGGTCGAATGAATGGTTATGATGTGCGGGGGCCCCTCGCCATGGGCACGATGGAGGAAGTCTATGCCGTACTGACGTGGCATGGCTACCGTGCAGGGCTGAGCTGGGCAGAAGCCAAAATTATCGTGAGGGAATGTCTTTTACAGGCAGAATATGCCATGAACAAGGCGCGCCCCGTTCAGCCCCTTCCCGGCGTACGTGCATTTTTGGAGCAGTGCAGAGACAAGGGTTTGAAGATGGGCGTCGTTACTGCAGATGAGACGGAGAGCGCTCTGCGCCATCTGCAGTGGATGGGTATCGAATCTTTTTTCTCCGTAGTGGTGGGAACCGATCAGGTTGGACGGGGCAAGCCGTTTCCTGACATGTTATTGCTGGCTTGTGAGCGCATGGGTGTCTCGGTTAGCGAATCCGTTGTGATTGGGGATACGGACGGGGATATGGAAATGGCACGTTCTGCAAGGGCAGCATGGAAGATTGCCGTAGGCGATCCTGAACAGATCCGACTCTCCGACCTAACGGTACGTTCGTTTCATGAACTGCTCGAAGTTGGGGTGACTGGATGACGAGTCATGCCTATACAGGATGGGTACTGCTCGCGCTGGCCATCGGACTGGAACTGAGTGGCACGATTCTGATGCGAGTTTCCGATGGTTTTACCCGCCTGTGGCCTTCCATTCTGATGTTTGTCTGTTATGGAGCAAGCTTTACCCTGTTGAATTTTGCCGTGAAGTATATGCCTCTTGGGGTGGCCTATGCGATCTGGTCAGGGGTAGGCATTACGCTGATTGGAGTTGTAGGACATTATTTTCTAGGTGAACGCCTGAAGGCAATGTCCGTCGTCTGGATGGGCTTCATCCTGATTGGAATTATCGGACTGAAATGGAGTGATTCCTGATGGAAAATGAACAACAACGTGAGCAACCGCTGGTCAGCTTCCAGGTCATCACGGACACCCATGTGAGAGATCAAGCTGATCACATCTACAACCGTCATCTGGAGAAGGCGCTGGCCGACATTGCATCGTATGCCAAGGGCAGCAGCGGAATTATGCATGTGGGCGATGTAACGGATCGCGGTCTGCCGGAAGAATACAAGGAACTGGAGCGTATCCTGGGGTTGTACCGCGATCATCTGCCCAAGATACGTTATACCGTAGGCAATCATGATATTGGAGCCATCCTCTGGCAGGATCCCCCGATCAATCTAACTACAATGACACCACATGAGGTTGGTGAAGTGTTGGGGCATTTAGAACATGCGGTTGAAAAGGTAAACGGAATTCCAGGTTCCCTCATAACGACGGAAGGGATTTGGCAGAAACGATTAAATGATTTCACGGCCATCACAGGCATGAAGGGTTCATATCACGACCACTGGATAGAAGGCTATCATTATATCTTTTTGGGTTCGGAACAGCCCCATCCGAAGGACTGTGATATGTCGGCAGAACAGCTGGATTGGCTGGAGGCGACATTGTCGGAGCAGGCGTCTCCGGACCGACCAATCTTTGTCTTTTTGCACCAGCCGCTGATGGATACGGTGGCGGGTTCGATGAAAGACCAGGGATGGTATGGCGTGAACCAGGATGCCGAAGTGAAGGACATTTTGAGTCGCTATCCTCAGACGATTTTGTTCTCAGGACATACCCATTGGCAGCTGGAGGCCCCGCGCACGATGTACGAAGGCGGCGGTCATTTGCCAACGATGTTTAATGCCGCTTCTGTAGCATATTTGTGGACGGATGAGGATGAGCATCTGGAGGGCAGCCAGGGTTTGCAGGTAGATGTATATGCTAATCGAGTGCTTGTAAGAGGACGTGATTATGTAACTGGAGCTTGGATTGAGGGCGCAGATTATACGATCCCGTATCCGGTGATGGTACAGGTCGACATGTAGGTTAGCAGCGCATAGAAGACTTCGCCCGAACCCTTGGCGGAGTCTTCGCTGTGTACATAAAAGTTCCACGTGAAACGTATCCACCCGGGCCCATCTGGGTAAACTTGTAAATTGGTCTGGCGGGGCTCTATACTCAATAGTATGTAGAACATTTCATAGCAGAGAGGATGTATGCGTCACATGAGAGAACTGCAAGTTAACACACGATACGGTAAAGTTGAGGGAGAACATCTGCATGGAACGAGTGTATGGAAAGGCATCCCTTATGCCAAACCGCCAGTGGGCGAATTGCGCTTTCAAGCCCCGGTTCCGCCTGAATCCTGGGATGGAGTCAGGGAAGCGAAGCAGTTCGGACCTGAAAATATACAGCCAAGATATCATCAAGCGGAAGAGATATTCGGAGAATCTCCTGCCGAGTCGGAGGACAGTCTCTATCTGAACATCTGGGCGCCGGAAAAAGAAAGCGATCATCCTCTCCCCGTCATGGTATGGATTCATGGAGGTTCATTCACTTCGGGTGCGGGAAGCCAGCCCCTGTATGATGGAACCCAACTGGTCCTGCGTGGCGATGTAATCGTTGTGACGATTAACTATCGTCTCGGCCCGCTTGGGTTCATGCATATGGCTCCGCTTGGGGAGGGATTTGCAACCAACGTAGGCCTGCTGGATCAGGTTGCTGCCCTGCAGTGGGTGCAGGACAACATCGGAGCCTTTGGCGGTGACTCTGGCAATGTTACTGTATTTGGTGAATCTGCGGGCAGTATGAGTATTGCTGCCTTGATGGCCATGCCGGCAGCCAAGGGATTGTTCCACCGCGCTATTATGCAGAGTGGCGCATCGCAGTTCATGCCTGCAGAGCAGGCTGCAGAGATCCGGAGCGGTGTATTGAAGGTTCTGGGCGTGGCGCAAGATGATCTGCATAAGTTGAAAAGTATCCCGGCTGAGCAGATCCTTGCTGCCGGCGAAACGGTCAAAAAACACAGTGGTGCTGCCATGGCATTATTATTCCAGCCCGTGCTGGATGGTGTAACGCTTCCGCAATCTCCACTTGAGGCTGTCCGTACCGGAGCTGCCCAAGGCATCCCTATATTGATTGGAACCACGCAGCATGAAGGTGCGCTGTTCATTCAGCCGCATGTACCTTATTCGAAAGAGATCGATATGGTACAGGCCGTCGATTTCATGACGCCGGATCTGGAGAATCGTGCGGCGATTGCAGACAGCTACCCCAAAACGGCAGACGGACAGGCTCAGGTGATGACGGATCTGTTCTTCTGGCGTTCGGCACTTCAATACGCGGCTGCCCAACAGAAATATGCCCCGGTGTGGATGTACCGGTTCGATTGGGTCATGCCAGAGCATCCACTGCTGAGAAAGTCGATCCACAGCATTGATATCTTCTTTGCTTTCAATACATTGCATGCGCTAAAATCCATGAACGCTGAACCGGATGCAGCGGCCGCAGAACTCGCGGGCAAGGTACAGGATGCCTGGATATCCTTTGCCAAGAATGGCCGTCCGGAAACGGCAGGTGTGAACTGGCCTCCTTATGAGGAGAATCGGGCGACGTTAATCTTTAATCATGAGATTGAACTTGAGCATGACCCAGAGGCATCCAAGCGGGAACTGCTGGGCGTGTAAACGAGCGAATCGTAGCGTCATCTTGGTACACACATCAAAGGCGTCTTCCGTCATTCTTAACGGGAGACGCCTTTTCTTATGCCAATTCATTAAGATTGCTGCTCACTGAGGTGACTAGATACACTGAGAAACTCACTTACGGGAAGCTCTGATATTGGATACATGATCACAATAGAATGATCGGCTGCCTCTGGAGAAGAGTACCAGTATGACGTGAATGAAGAGTGCTCCGAACATGAGCATATAGAGACCGATCATACCGATCGAAACCCATACTTTGTAGGGCTCAAGCACCGAGTCATTATTGACAAAGGCATAGTCGTTGACGAGCCGGATCATGGTGAACATGAGCCATGGAACGTAGAGCGCGAGCCAGCGTTTAAACAGCGATGGCATGGATGGTTTCCCTGTCTGCCTGTGAACATACCCGAAGCGCATAAGGGCGGAGCCGGGCGTTTTGCCATCCCGGACACTCGGAATGAAAAATAAGACGATGAGCATCGCGATGGTGGTGTTGGCTGCGCTGTTGATGACATTGGCACTGGATAGACTGAAGATCGAGAGCAGATTTGATATGAATACGACAACAACACCGTCGATAATCAGTGCCAGCAGCTGAGGGATAGGGAACACTCGATTTTGTTCCATAATTTGCTCACTCTTCGCCTGAATACTGGCACGTGACGGAAATAGGGAAAGCAGGATCGGGGCTGCAAAAAATCCAAGTACCGCTCCTGACGTATTCGACATCAGATCATCGACATCGAACAGTCGATATGGGCAGTTGTAAAAACCGTAGAATCCGGTGACTTGCGTAATCTCAAAAAACAGGGAAAGTCCAAATCCGCCAAGCAGGGCATATTTCCAGTAGGATCTCTTTTGAAAAAAATATCGAATATACACGCCGAGAGGCATGAGCAGCAGCACATTAAACAGAATTTGCAGAAAAGCTCTGCCTTGGATCATTCCAATATAGGTGGACGGCTGAGACCATACAATCGGTGTTTCCTTCATAATATCCTTTACAAAAGCGAAGGGAACGAGATTGTAATATACTGTATCAGCTGCCTGCTGGGCACACGTATTGCGGCTCGTCGGAAAGGGCAGGATGACGAGACAATACGCAGCGACAATATAGAAGATGAACGAAAAACTGACGGCAAAGCGTGACCAGCTGAAAAAGCCGTCTTTGCGATAGCCATAAATGAGCCACGGAATTAGTAAAAACATGGCGATAATTAGGAAAATAAAAAATGCCGTTTGTACAGGGAAAACATAAGAAGACATGGACATAGACATGACAGGAAACTCCTTCAAAAGATATATTTCATGCACGGGTTACAACCCGAAATCAATCATTCAATTCACATGGATCTGAATTTTAAATATGGATGCGTTACGGGGAATCTCTCCCGGATAGGAATATCGTACAGGATTAGTTTTAAAGTAAGGGGAGATGAACCTTAAATTTCGTTTAAATTCCATTAACCACAAGGCGGAGTGGGACTACCTTAACGTGATCTATACGCTGGAAGGAACATGAGGAATCCCGTATACTTGCGAGAAGCCCAAAAAGGAATGGAGAGTTTAAACAATATGTCTAATTTACCTAACTGCCCCAAATGTAATTCCGAATATACATACGAGGATGGGAGTCTGCTGGTATGTCCGGAATGTGCGCATGAGTGGACGTTGGAATCCGAAACCGAGAGTGCAGAAGAAACCAAAGTGGTACGTGACTCGAACGGCAATGTTCTGAATGATGGAGACACCGTGACGGTCATTAAGGATCTGAAGGTGAAAGGCAGCTCGCTGGTCGTCAAACAGGGAACCAAAGTCAAAAATATCCGTTTGATTGACGGTGACCATGATATCGACTGTAAAATCGATAGTTTGGGCGCGATGAAGCTGAAGTCTGAATTTGTGAAAAAGATCTAAAGGGTTACCATCCGAGATGAATTGACAGGAAATATCTGGTTGATATATACTGGCTGAAATTTAATAGGTAAACGCAATGATCAGGAGTACTAAGGAGCAAGGCTGGCTCAGAGAACTGCCGTAGGGTGCAAGGCAGTCCATCCTATCCCCAACTCGCCTGTGAGCGGCAGGATTGAACAGCAGTCATCCAAATGGACTGAGATCAGATCCTGACGGCTAACCCCCGTCATCAGGCTCCTGAGTTTCTGTGGCCCAGTAGATACAGAGAGATCTGTCATTTGCATGGTCCACGGATGAAGAAGAGTGGTACCGCGAAGGTCATACCTGTCGCCTCTTAGTTGAGGTGGCAGTTTTTTTGCGTTTTTGGCCCTAAATGAAAAAAAGGCAGGTGTCGGATCAATGACAAGAGATCGCATAATAGACTATTATTCCGGGTTTGACGAGTGGGGAAGACTGGAGCGGGAGCCGCTGGAGTTCATCATTAACATGCATTACATCCGGGCACATCTCCCTTCAACCGGGCTTGTTCTGGATAATGGCGCAGGACCCGGGAAATACGCGATGGAGCTTGCGAGGAATGGATACCGAGTAACCCTGTCGGACTTGACACCTGCTTCCGTGGATATCGCAAGGCAGAAGGCTCAGGAGTATGATTTGATGAAGCAGTTCGAGGGATTTCATGTACTGGATGCGACCCGTCTGGAAGGGCTGGCTGATGATACATATGATGCGTCGCTGATGCTGGGGCCGCTGTATCATCTGCAGACTGAACAGGAGCGGGTCATGGCTATAAGGGAACTGCATCGGGTAACGAAGCCGGATGGCATGGTGTATATAGCGATGCAGAGCCGAATGAGAATGAGCATTAACTCGCTGCAGTCTCCCCAGCACTGGAAGCCTAATGATCATATGAGTGCTATTCGTGCTTTTGTGGAAAAGGGGACATTCGACCATCAGGATCATGGACGATTCACAGGGGCGTATTATTTCAACATTCAGGATATTAAACCGTTCATGGAGCAGCACGGATTCGAAACGGTGAATCTGATTGGATCATCCAGCCTCGGGGCCATGCTCACAGCAGAACAGCAGCAGTATTGGAAAGAGCGCGGGGAGTACGATGAGTTGATCCAATTCATGATTGAGAAGGCTGAAGATCCTACGATCCAGGGGATTTCTTCTCACCTGCTGTACATCGGGACAAAGAAATAATCATCAATGGATCAGAAATGGAGAATAATATGTCATAATCATGCCCTCTGGAAGCAGAGGGTCTTGTGTTTTTCATCAAAATAGTTCAATATTAAGATACATAACAAAAGGTGATCTACTTACAATAGGTTAGATGAACGACGGATCGCTTCATAACCAGGGAGGAACAGAACATGGAAATCGGAATTAGTACCTTTGTAGAGACAAACCCGGATGTGAATACCGGAGAACTCATAAGTCACGCACAGCGTATTCGTGATGTTGTGGAGGAGATTGTCCTGGCTGACGAGGTCGGTCTGGATGTATATGGCGTGGGGGAGCATCATCGTGCTGACTATGCGGCTTCATCCCCGGCAGTAATTTTGGCAGCAGCCGCTTCACAGACCAAGCGGATTCGGCTGACGAGTGCTGTAACCGTACTGTCTTCGGCTGACCCGGTACGGGTATTTCAGGATTTTGCAACACTGGACGGCATCTCGAATGGACGTGCGGAGATTATGGCGGGCCGGGGTTCGTTTATCGAATCCTTCCCTCTCTTCGGCTATGATCTCAACGATTACGATGAGTTGTTCGACGAGAAATTGGATCTGCTGCTCAAGCTTCGTGATTCGGAAAAAGTAACCTGGGAAGGCAAGCATCGTCCTTCCTTCAATAATCTGGGCATCTACCCGCGCCCGGTACAGGAGAAGCTGCCGGTATGGATCGGTAGTGGCGGTAACCAGGAATCGGTAGTGCGTGCCGGTCTGCTCGGTCTGCCGCTGGTGCTCGCAATTATCGGTGGTCGTCCGGTTCAATTTGCCCCACTGGTTGAGTTGTACAAAAAGGCAGCAGCCCATGCAGGACATGATGCTTCCAAACTGACGGTGGCATCACACTCTCACGGTTTTATCGCGGATACGACAGATGAAGCTGTTGAGAAATTCTTCCCGCCTGCACAGGCAGTCATGAATATACTGGGCCGTGAACGCGGCTGGGGACACTACAGTCGTGCAACGTTTGATGCGGCACGCAGCCTTGAAGGCGCACTGTACGTAGGTGACGTAGAGACAGTAGCTCAGAAGATTATCTACCTGCGCAAAGAAGTCGGCATCACCCGTTTCATGCTGCATACACCACTCGGTACAATGCCTCACAATGAGGTTATGAGAGCGATCGAATTGCTTGGTAAAGAGGTCGCTCCAATCGTTCGCAATGAAATTGCACGTTGGGAAGCCGAGAATGGAGAAGCGCGTTAATTGTACTCGTTCGTTTTAGAGAAATTAAAACATCATATGTTTTAACGTAAAAAAGGAGTTGAGGCTCAGCATACCAAGCTGGGCTTCACTCCTTTTTTGTATTTTGGACGATAACTATTTTTTGGTGTCTGTTCCAAAGAGAGATTGAACGATCATGGACAGCGTATGATCATAGAGCTTTTTGGCGGCGGCCTCACTCTCCAAGTGCCCTCCCAGGTACAGATGAATGACACCATGCAGGGGAGCCCAGATCATTTGAACGGCAATCAGGGAATCTTTCTCCTGAAGCAGTTCCTGCTTACTTGCAGCTTCTACCAAATGAATGAGTTGCTTCATCGCGGTAGCGGTTCCCTCCAGACTCTCTGCATCTGGTTTAAACTCGGCGAATGATCCCCCAAACATCAGCTGATAGAAGCTGGATTGGGTCATGCCGAAATCCCAGTAGGCATAGGCGAGCGCGCGAAAGTGCTGTTGATATGAAGTTTGCTGAGGCACGGCCTCAAAAGACTGAGACAGGAGTATGCATCCCTCCAAATAGAGGTATTTGGCTAGCCCCTCCTTCTTGCCAAAGAGGTTATATATGATCTTGGTGGAGCACTCCATCCGTTCTGCCACACGTCGTACCGTGACCGCTTCAGGCCCGTGTTCTTGTAATAGTGCAGCAGCAGCATGCACAATATTTTGTCGCAGATTTTCGGAATGCTGAAGTCTTGCTTCCTGAAAAGTCGTTATCGTATGAATGGACTCCTTAGAATTAGATGGGTGATCTTTCATTTATGTTCATCCTCGTAGCGTCATATTTGTTTTCTAACGGAAACCGTGTTTCTTATGAGTATTCTACTGTTTTGTGCCTGATATCGTCAATTTTCCAAATGTGAATTGACAGGATCAAGAAATCAGGATACTATGTTTTCATTAGGAAACACTGTTTCCAATAAAAAACGAGTGTACAAAAAGGCGGATGAAAAATGAAAAAAATTCAGAATCAGTGGGCACTAATCACAGGAGCTTCCTCGGGTATCGGAGAGGCTTTTGCATTGGAAATGGCATCAAAAGGAAATCATGTCGTGCTTGTGGCCAGATCGGAAGTAAAACTGAAGCAGCTGGCAGATCGCATAGAACGAACATATAAAGTAAGAGCAGAGGTCATCGTAGCGGATCTATCTGAAGTGAATGCACCACAGCAGATCTATGATGAATGTAAAAATCGTGGCATACGAGTAGATACCCTAATCAATAATGCAGGCTTTGCAACACACGGATGGTTTGAGCAGGTGGATGGCTTGCGCCAGCAGGAAGAGATCATGCTTAACGTACTGGCTGTAACCAACATGACCCATCTGTTCCTGCCAGGGATGGTGCAAAAGCGCTATGGAACGGTTATTAATGTCTCTTCCACGGCAGCCTTCCAGCCTGATCCGTTTATGGCTGTATACGGGGCAACCAAATCATTCGTTCTTTCCTTCACAGAGGCATTATACGAAGAGAATAGACAGCGGGGAGTTCGCTTTTTGGCCATATGTCCCGGTGCGACAGAGACGTCTTTCTTTGATGTCGTAAACGCCGAAGAAGCTTCTGTTGGAAAACGGGATACACCTGAGCATGTGGTAGAAGTGGCGATGAAGGCATTGGAATCGGGTAAGCCCTACGCTGTGCCGGGTGCAGCGAATTATTGGACAGCTCAACTGTCCCGGGTTTTACCGCGCAGACAGATCCTGCGAGTGGTTGGAGGAATGCTGACTCCGCGTCCTCAGAACGGCAAAGAAAAAAGGGCACGGGCCTGAATCTATAGAAAAAATGCTGACAGCAAACATCCTTGCTGTCAGCATTTATGTATTAACCATTTTTATAATGCCATACAGAATGCTGAATCCTGCTGCACCGAGTGCAATCAGCTGAACTTTCAGGCCTAATCCATCAAAGCTGAATACTCTTGGAAGCAGCCAGTATAAGCTGATGGTTGTCCAGAGCGCGTACAAGACTCCTGCAGTTAGCAGCTGTCTCCCGGAGATTTCCCTGATTGCAGGACCCAGCATGCCAGGAAAGGTTGCATCACCAATCATTTTCAGATTCCAGTAGGAGAGAAGAAAATAAACTAGCACAACGCCCATCGTCCCCACGATCATTAGCGTATCCTTGCTCAGCAGTAAACTGCTGAGGGTACGTGACCTGTTCTTCATTTCCCCGAAACCAATCAGGAAAAAAACGAATCCTATCACCAGCCCAACACCGGCTCCTGCCGTGCACAGCGTATACAGAACGATACCGAGGATGCCCACTATCCCTAACATGTCATCACCTTCTTCAGAAGCCTTATAAACTTTAATCCGCAGAATAAACCATGCTGTCCATTCTACGCCTGATTTCATGGCTCATCAATGAAGGGCCTTCCCAAGGTAATTTCATGGAGGCTCCTTTGGTTGGCTGATCTCATTATGTTTCTCCTGAAGATCGACGTAATGCATTATATCAAAAGGAGTATCGGGATGAGCCCATGTATTTTTTACCCAAGTGGCTAATCGTTCTCCGATTCGTACTTTTCCCGGTGCTGCTTCTTCATTTCAACATAATCGGGGTCAGTCTTGGCCATCTCCCACTGCGCCTTAAAAATGGCTGCGGCTTCCGCTTTCACCTTGTCATTCTGATAGGGAAGGATTGAGCCGTCCTCTTTCGAATATTTGCGTGCACCTTTATGGTTCGTATATCGCCTGGCCCGCGTGTACCCCATCTGCAGAAACTTGCGCGCCATATCCATGCCAACGAAATCCTTCTTTTTTTTTATATTCCAAAAACAGCTCATAGATCTTCTCTGATGATTCTGTCGCAATCTCGGGTGTCTTAAAACGCCAATAAGGGAGGATCTCGCTCTTGTATGGTTCGACCATCAGTACGCCCTGCTCTCCCCGTCCGACGGTATATAGTTCTGGATGTTTGCGCAGATCGAGCTCTTCATAATTCAGGCGGTAATCGAATTTTTTCATCGGTTTGTCCTCCTTGAGATGATATGCATGCGTTTTGAGATGATGAAATACGGAATTTCGTAGAGTAATATATCTTCTACCTCTTTTTACCCCGATTCTTTTGCATCATGCAGGGTTAATGGGGAACAAGGGAAGTAAAACTATAGGAGGAATCATGATATGGGAATGTCCGGCAGATATCTTGTGGTAACCGAGGATTTAATTGAATCAATCAAGTCAGGCGAGATCAGTGTGCATGATTGTTCGGTCGATCTGGATATTGATAAAACGTGGCAGATGCTTCAGTTCACATTAACCGGAAACCTGGTGGACGGAGAGCCGCCTCTGGGATATGTGGTGCCTATGTCAGGAGAACAGTATTTGGGGAACTATTCGGATATGGATCTGTTTCTGCTCTCGAACGAACAGGTGCTGGAAGCCTACATGGCTTTGGAGCAACTGGACCCCGATGAACTGAAGGCACGTTTTAGCCTAGATCAAATGATAACAGAGGGCGTCTATCCGGTCATGGAAGGTTGGGATGCAGATGAGACGTTCCGGGAGATTGTTCAGACATTGAACGACGTTCAGGCTCTATATCAGGCAACCGCAGCTGCCGGGAATGGAATCGTCTTTTATATATTCTAAAACCAATCTAAGCTGGCACTCCATGATGTTTGACCTGCTTCGATTCGGGTTATTGATAGAAACAAGGCTGATGCCTTGATGATATTCACGAAAATCCGGTAGAAGAGAGGGATTGCGATATGACACAGGACCAGAATGAAGAGAACAAAGCCATTCAAGACGACGAGCCGGATCAATTTGAAACCCCTGTAACGACAGAGGACAATGAGCCGACTGAAGAAAATGCCGGGGAAACCGAAGAGTAATGAACGAGGTCGTCTAAAATATATGCTTATCCAAAGGTCGGACACATTTCCGGCCTTTTTTGGCGTTTTTGTGATCCATTGGTTTACAACAATTACCTGATGGCCTCATAATAGGTATGAACCACATTTTTCCTAAGGAGGAGATCGTATCAAAAATCGAAGGTTAGCCAAGTGGATCGCCGTACCACTCGTTCTGATGATGGTTGCGCTTACGGGATGTCAGGCTGTTGGTGGGGTAGATATTAGTAAAGCCATGGCCAACAGTACAAACGTAAAATCCGGTGAATCGAAACAGTCCATGCACATTAACATAGAGCCGGCTAAAGAATTCGCTACCGAGAAAGACAACGAAATGATTGATCTTATTAATTCCGTATCCCTGGATATTGAAAATGCCAAAGTGAAGGATGCCCAAACGGCGTCGATCCAAGGCTCTGTGAGTTTCCAAGGAACCAAACTGCCTTTCCACCTTTCCATGGATGAAACTCAAATGGTGATTGACCTGGACGGTGCGCAAAAGCCGCTGTACATATCACTGGAGGCTCTGGAAGGCGCGCAAACACTTCCGATGATGGATACCAAGGCTCTGGAAAAGCAGATCGAGGAACTTTCCCCCAAATTGCTTTCTTTTGTCCTGAAGCATCTGTCCAATCCGAAAAACATCTCCGTAACGCCTGTACAGGAATCGGTTAACGGTGAATCCCTCAGCCTCTCCAAGCTTCACATGGAGATCACTGGGGAAGAGATTCTTGCCATGGTTAAACCATTCCTGACGAGTGTTGCCCAGGATGAGCAAGGACTCAAGGATCTGATCGGGGATCTGTACGATGTGTTCTATCCGTTAATGAGTGCAATGTACCAGATGGACGAAGTGGACACATCGGGGATTTCTTCCTTGATGCCAGAATCCAAAGAGGCAGCTGTTGCATCCATGTACCCTATGATCAAAGCAGGACTCGACGAGCTTCTGGTTAACTATGATCAAGGGTTGAACGAATTGTTGAATGAAGTGCCGGAGCTCAAGACGGTATTTGGTACAGATACAACGTTCAAGCTCGATTTCTATCTCGACGGCGAACTGAATATCCGCAAGCAAAATGCCGAGTTGAAAGTAGCACTGCCTGCCTCCGCAGATCTGCCTTTGCAATCGGTGACGCTTTACGCAGACAGTGAACAATGGAATATCGGTGGACCGGTAACCGTGGATGCTGTTGATACAACAGGTGGCGTAATCGATCTGATGAAGGAAGACATCACGCCGGGACAGATGCTGCGCAACTTTGATTCGAATTCTGTCGTGTATCAGCTGTTGAAAGACGAAGCCGGTATCACTCGGAAAAGCGTTATGCTGTACCCGGAAGATGAAAGCTATGGCGCCATTACGGTGAAAAATACAACATTTGTTCCTCTGCGTTACCTGTCCGAGGAGTTGGATGCTGAGGTGAAATGGACCAAGGGATCGGATACCATCGTTGTTATTGATGACATTACGGGTAATGAAATTGTCCTGACTGTGGGTTCCAAGAACGCAACGGTTGCAGGCAAGGAAGTAACCATGGTTGAATCTGCCTATGTAGGCAAAAACGGCAAGACTTATGTTCCACTGCGCTTCATGGCTGAGTCCCTTGGAGCAACCGTGGATAAGGAAAAAGAAACCGGCTGGATCTTTATCGATCGGCCATAAGCTATAACATTTGTACGACGAGAGGGGATTTCAGAGTATGCCAGATTCCTTGTAATGGTTGAGAAAAGTACAACGCGAAAATTCCGTTAGAACGTGTACGGGATACGTGTGTTCTTTTTTACCCATTACGAGGAGCTTCGGCGTTTCTGAAATGATGAAACGAATCGGGGAGTGCCTCTATTGAAGGTGCTCCTCTTTGTCGTGTCATCCCAAATAAATCCCCAGAGGTGTTATATATGAATAGTCAACTTATCATCCATTCCCAGAACATTACCCTGCGTCCATTCTCGCTGGAGGACCAGGCCGCGTTGCGGGCGTTTACCCAGCAGCCTGAGATTACAGACATCCTTCCCGATTGGAAGATGAACGAGGAACAGCTGCGTGATTTTCTGCAATTTGTCATAGGCAGCTACGACCAATTCAATCCGGCAGATGTACGTATTATGCTGGCCGTTGTGCACAACGTCGATCAGCGGATTATCGGCTGGTGTGGCGTTTTTCCGAATGACATGCTGGACAGCAGTGATCGTGAGGTGGCCTACGCCCTCTCCAAGGATTACCGGAATAGAAGGTACATGACGGAAGCCGTGCACGCCCTGACGACGTATTTGTTCAAGCATACCCAGCTGAATCGGATTGTTGGCATTGTGAAGCCGTTCAACGTGCCATCACGCAAGGTGATTGAGCGTACGGGATTTCGTTATGTTTCCCGCAGGAGACTTGCCGACGGGGCAGATTATGATTATTTTGAAAAGTTTAAAATGCAGGAAGATGAATACTTCGGGTAATTATGGAAGCATACTAACCTGATTAATCGAATGGTCTTAATGAATCTCTGACTTGATTGGAGTAAACAACCAAACGGGTACTGACATGTTAGGTTTGTAATTAACAAAAGGAGGCCAACGTTATGACAGAACGATTTGCAGGTAAAGTGGTCCTGATTACAGGTGGTGGTTCCGGATTGGGCAGGGCCGCGGCTGTTGAAGTTGCGCGAGAAGGAGCGAAGCTTGCGCTTGTCGATGTAAACATGAAGGCGCTGGGGGAGACGAAGCGTATCATCTCTGACGAGGTGCAGCATGCCGAGTTTCTGCTGATCGAAGGCGACGTAGCAGATGAAGAAGCTGTGAAGAAGTATGTCAGCGATACCGTGAACGGTTTTGGCCGTATTGATGCGTTTTTCAACAACGCTGGGATCGAAGGCAAACAGAATCTCATTGAGAACTACGAGACAGACATGTTCAACAAGGTCATTGATATCAACCTGAAGGGTGTATTTTACGGATTGAAGCATGTGTTGCCTGTGATGAAAAAACAGGGAGAAGGCTACATTGTTAACACTTCCTCTGTAGGCGGCATCCGTGCCGTGCCAAACCAGATCGCTTATGGCGCGAGTAAACATGCCGTAGCAGGCATGACCAAGGATGCTGCCATAGAGTATGCCGAGCATGGCATTAGCATCAATGCGATTGCTCCAGGAGCCATTCTGACAGACATGGTTATTGGTTCATTTAAACAAATCAACCCGAATGACTGGGAGTCTGCATCCAAGGAATTCGTGAAGGATAATCCGGCGAAACGTCTGGGTGATCCAAAAGAAGTGGGGCGCCTCGTAGCATTCCTGCTATCCGGTGAAGCTCCGTTTATCAACGGTGCCATTATACCCATCGATGGTGCGCAGTCAGCCAAATATTAAGTGTTATCTCCATCACCAAAAAACGCCTGCTCCCAGCAAGATTGGGGGACAGGCGTTTTTATTATCATGACTATCGAGCTTTAGGCATGTTGAAGAGCCTGTGGCTTTTTGCTGAATCCAGTACTCCCGGCGGTAAAGCCCAGCTGGCGGTAAAACTCATGTGCCGCCACGCGATCGGGACGGTTACCGCTGTTCAAGGAGAGCGAATCTACACCTTGGTCAGCGGCCCATTGTTCTGCTGCCAGTATCAACTGACGGCCTATGCCGGTGCCTCTGAACTGATCATGCACGATGAGTGCCATGATGCGGCAGTGCTGTCCGTTTTTCTCATACAGGTAAGATGTCTGCAAGCCAATCAATCCGACCACACGTCCACGGACCTCAGCAACGAGTGTATTAAAATTGGCATCAGCAGCAATGTGGGCATAACGTTCCTTCATTTCGGCGTACGTTGTGGGATAGCCGAGTTGGTCCATGAGAATGACCATATCCTGCAGATCTTCCGTAGTACTGCTGCGTATCGTTACATCCTGACTCATGACAGCTTTGCCTCCTTATTTCGTTCCTTCAGTGAGAGTTCGATGATGGTATCCAGCAGCTCCGTAAAAGAAATGCCCGCAGCGGCTGCACTTTTCGGCAGAAGGCTGTTACGGGTAAGACCAGGCAGGGTGTTGACTTCAAGCACATATGGCATGTCATCACGAATGATCATATCCACGCGGGCGTAGACACTGCATTTCAGCACACGGTAACAGGCCAGCGCGGCAGCTTCCACGCGTTGGTGAATGTCTGTAGGCAGTTCAACCACTTGCTCCTCAGCACCGCCGTCATTATATTTGGAACTATAGTCGAAGAACTCGGCGTTTGAACGAATCGAGATAACGGGGAGCATCTTGCCATCTACAATGGCACAGGTAATTTCCTCCCCTGCGATATATTGTTCAATCATGACCGTGTCATCCCAACCCAGTGCCGCTTCAACCGCAGCCGAAAGAGCGGACGGCTCTTGGACAACCTGAGTACCAATACTGGAACCTCCCGAGTTAGGCTTCACCACGACTGGATACACCAATTGCTGCACCGGCGTGGATGACAATTGTTCCACATGGCTCACCTGCACCCACGCTCCGGTAGGTATGCCAGCGTGGTGCATGAGCTGTTTGGACATATCCTTATCCATACAAACGCTGCTGGA
Source organism: Paenibacillus pabuli (assembly GCF_039831995.1). NCBI lineage: Bacteria > Bacillati > Bacillota > Bacilli > Caryophanales > Paenibacillaceae > Paenibacillus > Paenibacillus pabuli. The sequence continues at coordinate 638,529 of NZ_JBDOIO010000005.1, read as the reverse complement.
CAAGACGCCGCATCCGGTGTACGGAATGCCAAGCGACTCCAGGGTACCCTGAACTGTACCGTCTTCGCCGTATTTGCCATGCAGTGCGAGTAAGGCTACATCAATTCCCGCCGACTGGTCAATCAGATCCCGTTTGCTGCATAGCTCAATGGGAATGACCTCATATTTATTCCTGTCCAGATGGGCAATCATCTCCTGTCCGGTGAGCAGGGAAATATCCCGCTCGGAAGAAGTACCGCCCATAATCACGCCAACCTTCATGTGTTATCCTCCCAACGTTGTCGTTCAGCCGTTTCAGCTCATCTGAGCAGCGGTCTCACCAATGATGCGGATGCCTTGGCGAATATTATCATCGCTCACTCTGGAGAAGCCCAGCCGCATCGTATTTAATCCCTGACCTGGTTCCAGATAAAAGGTATCCCCAGGCGTGAAGGTCACACCCTTTACCTTACAGGCAGCCAGCAATTCTCGGGTCCGGTATCCCGCAGGAAATTGTACAAACAAATGCAAACCGCCCTCACCGGAGATCTGGCACATGGGCAGATACTTGCGCAAGCAGCACACGACCAGTTCATATTTTCGTTTATATTCCGTGCGGGCCCGCTTCAGATACTTCTCAAAATTGCCGTTGCTCAAGTATTGATAGAGCAGGGACTGATCCAGCGTTGAGGTGTGAATGCTGCGGGCCCGTTTCATGCTTTCCAAATAATCAATCAGTGCTGCATCCGCAATGACCCAGCCTACTCTCAACCCTGGAAAGAGTACCTTGGAGAAGCTGCCCAGATAGACGAGTCCATTGCCCTTGCCCGCACTAGCGATGAGAGGTGAGACGTGGGAACCGGAATAACGCAGCTCCTCGTTGAACCCGTCTTCAATAATGGGCACCTCGTACTGGTTCATTAACCGGATAATCTCTGCCCGTTTGGCAGGAGAAGTTACGGTTCCGGTTGGATTGTGATAGGAAGGTACCAAGTAGGCCAGATCGTACGGGCTCGCAGCGAGTTCGCGTTCCAACTGCTGCAAATTCAGTCCGTCCGGCTCCATGTCTACCCCCGTAAGTTGGAACTCGTGAAGCTTCAGATTTTTGATGGCCGTATGATGTGTAGGGTTCTCACATAGAGCTCTGCCGCTTTGTCTGCGCAATGCACCAAGCACCAGATCGAAGCCTTCCGTGAATCCGTTGGTAATCAGAATATCCTTGCCGCTCAGGTCAACACCCTTGTTCTCCATGTACCGGAGCAGATAGTTCATCAAGGGGCGATAGCCTTGCGCATATCCGTAGTTCAGCAGCACTTCGCCTTCAAGAGACATACGATCGAGAAAGGCTCGCTTCACGTTGTGCAGATCGAACAGCTTCTCATCCGGGGCAATACTGGTAAACGAAATCTCGCCACGTTCGGCACCAGAGCCGTGTTTCATCAGGTCATATTGTTCCGCCTGGATCGCATAATCGCTTACGCGGCTCTTCCAATCCAGCTGCCAGCCGGTGGTTGGCTCAGGCGTTTCAATCATGGAGCTGACGTAGTTACCTTTGCCTTTAACCGCATAGATAAGACCTTCTTCTTCAAGCTCGGCATAAGCGAGCAGGACAGTGCTGCGACTAACCTTCATCAGTGTACTGAGTTCACGGGTGGAAGGAAGCTTTTGCCTCGCCTGCAGTCCGCCTTTGAGCATCAATCGCTTCATATAATCTTTGACTTGTATATATACAGGGCGGTCCTCCGTCAGTTGCAGATCGGAATACATCCCATCACTCCCTCTGTTTGCTATCTTGCCATATTATAAACCCCATCGAAAGAACCACGATACCTCTGTTTCCATCACAAGGTGGTTGGATATCCATGGACATGTAAAAAAGCTTTGCAAAGGAGAGGCAAGGATTCAAAGTAAGAGTCCGGTCGGCCGTTTGTTAATCGTGTTAATTTCTTTTTCGTTGCCTCTATTTTTCTTGCTTTTTCTATAGTAACCTATATTTTAGCATGACCGAAAACGCTTTAAATTTACTATGACGACACCGGAGGAAATCCCGCATGGCAAGAACGCTTTTCCCGAGACTCCGCGGCAACAGCCGGGGCTGCCTCGCTTTCGAACCGTTTTTCCTGATTCCGTACAGCATGATGGCGACTTATGCTACGCTGTACATGTATGAGCTGGGCGTTACCGAGACCACTATTGGCTGGATTACCACGCTCGGGCTGATCGTGCAGGTGCTGTCATCATTCATGAGCGGGTATTTGACCGACCGAATGGGACGCAAGCGCGCCATCCTCATCTTCGATGTGCTCAGTTGGAGCGTGGCAATGCTGATCTTTGCCTTTTCGCAAAACGTCTGGTTCTTCGTCATTGCGACATTCATCAACGGGCTACAGCGGGTTCCGCATGTCGCCTTCTATTGCCTGATCGTCGAGGATACCCCGAAAAAGGATCGGACTTACGTTTTCACGCTGCTTCAGATCATCGGCGTTATCGGCGGTTTGTTCGCTCCGCTCGGCGGTCTGCTGGTCGATTATTACGGACTGGTGGACGGCACGCGAATCATGTATGTGCTGTGTGCGGTGCTGATGACCTTCCAGTTCATTGGGCGGCACCTGACCACGAAGGAAACGGAAATGGGCTATCGGAAAATGAAAGAGACGAAGGAACTCGGGCTCAAAAAGAGTCTTATCGACTACAGCGGCGCGATCCGAGACCTGTTTGCCAGCCGCAGTCTGATGCTGATCTTCGTTGTTTATATCCTGTTCAACTTTCAAATGACGCTTAAAACGACCTATCTTTCGCTGTATTTGGCCGACTATCTGAAAGTGGACAGCGGACTGATCTCGCTCGTTCCCGCCGTTTCTTCTATTATTATGCTGCTCGCACTGTGGTTCATCATGCCAAAGATTCCGGCCGAAGGCGAAACGCGCTCGATGATGGCGGGCTTTGCGCTGTCGATGCTTTCGAACGTCATGCTGGTGCTGTGGCCGACGTCAAATCTGGCCTGGATCGGTCTGAGCACTGTGCTTGCCGCCGTCGGACTGATGATCAGCTCGCCGTACCTCGAAGCGGCCGTCCAGAACGCGATCGACGATGAAAAAAGAGCGAAGGTGTTCTCGATGCTTTCCGTCGTGATCCTGCTGCTTACTTCTCCGGCCGGCATCGTGGGAGGCTGGGCGTACGCACTCGATCCGCGGATTCCGATCTGGATCATTACGGCTTCTTTTGCGGCGGCTTTTGTGTTTTTGATGATTTATTTGAATCGGGGGAGAAGAAAGGCCCATTTGTAGGGGAAGCCGGGGTTCCCTCCGCTATCGCCTCAAATAATTGGATCTTTCTGAGTAATTTAAGAGGTGCCGCTTGGGCGGCGCCTCTTTTTCTTTTAAATATACTGCGAACTCAAGATTCAATGAAGTTAGATATGAGTATACGGGGTTGTTATAAATGGTTTAAGGCACCGGGGAAGATGTAGCTTACGATAAAAACGATAATCGGTTGATCGCGGCGATGGTTAGAAGCCGGAGCACAATGTAAAAAAAGCCCTGGCTTCGTGCCGGGCTGGGGGTGTAGCTTGATCCAATTCTATATAGATCTGCTGTTATGAAGTTATGACTTACTAAGATTGCATGGCATGACCATTCTTTTTCTAGGATCGATAGCTATCGGTTCTTCTACGTGTGTCTATTTGCTTGATTACTGACTATAATTGCAGGCTTTCTAATTCGAATCTAGTTCTACATCTGTTTCTTTTCTACATTACATTCTACAATTAATGTCTTTCTACATTTGCTTGCTGCAAGGGTCGTATTAATGATGAATCCCAAAAGCTATAGACTTGCGTACTTGCTAACTGTCCTCTTGTTGTGGTGCGCACATTACAGAATTCAGTATGAAAAAGATCATGATTCATAGGGTACAATAGACGGAAGTAGATATAAAGACGTATGTCTTAGTGCCCAATTTCTTCCTCATACCCCTATAGTACCACTTTGAATCAGGGAAGTTAACCTTTTTTTTGAAATTATTGTCGTAATAGTTGAAAATAGCGTGAATTGTGCATCTTATAGGATGAAATGGTTTCCTGTAATAATGTATGATAGGATGTAAGCCTATAGATAATGAGGAAGTGAGCCCAATGATTCAGATTACCGTACCAACACCGGATGTAACCATCACGAAGCAGGTTAACCCGCAGCTTAGCCACATTTACGGATTTACCGATTTTCACCTGATCACGCGGGAACAGGGTGGAATCTTCATGTTTTACAATGCCGATGGAGAGCTGTTATTTGTCGGGAAAGCAAGAAAATTGAGACCGCGGATCAAAAAACATTTTGAGGATACCGTTTCTCCAATGAAGAACCACCGGGAAGAAGTGGCGACCATTGAAGTTTGTCTGGTGGAAGATGCCGTAGACCGCGAAATTTACGAGACCTATATCATTAATACGAAGCGTGCGAAATACAATGTAGACAAAGTGTTCTATAACTAAGCCTTCTGCCTAGTAACTACAGCAACGAAATAGCATTTAAGAAAAGTCTGTACCCAGCTGGAGAATGATTTTACAGCGTGGGACATATGTCCTACAGGGCAGTAATGATGGATAAGGATGTAATCGACCGATTGCATCCAAGTCTGCATTTGAACATAGAAAGAATTTTAACAGTAGAACAGATCAATGAAAATGTAGAACGTAAAGAGTGGTTTAAAAGATTGACCCAATACATAAAAGAGGTGATGGATTTGATCGGACGTAGTGGTAACCCTACACTCAAAGACAGTACATTTGAAAATGCCGGCGGATATGGAGATGATCGATACCAGCGTTACATGACGATTAACGGCACAGTGAACAAGTCGTTCATTACGCTGGTGATCCTGCTCGGCAGTGCATTTGCGACATGGATGATGTTCTTTAACGGTCAGGAAGTGCTTCCTCTGGCGATCGGAGGTGCAATCGTCGGATTCATTCTGGCGTTGATTATTTCATTCAAACCTGTGGCAGCACCATATCTGGTTCCCATCTATGCCATTGCGGAAGGCATGTTCCTGGGCGCACTCTCCGCAACCTACGAGTCATTGTACAATGGCATCACCTTACAGGCTGCTTTGCTGACCATGGCCGTGTTTATCGCCCTGCTGGTCGCTTACAAAACAAGACTGATCAAAGCTACGGAGAACTTCAAGCTGGGAGTGGTAGCGGCAACCGGCGGCATTATGATCATGTATCTGCTCAGTTTCGTGCTGGGATTGTTCGGGATTACCGTTCCCTATCTGCATGACAACAGTTTGATCGGAATTGGTATTTCCGTCGTGATCGTTATCGTGGCGGCACTGAATCTGGTGCTTGATTTTGACTTTATTGAGAGTGGTGCTGAACAAGGTGCGCCAAAATATATGGAGTGGTACGGCGCATTTGGGCTTATGGTTACTCTGGTATGGCTGTATATCGAGATTTTACGCCTGCTCAGCAAGCTGCGGAGCCGGGACTAGAAACGAATAAATAGAATAGAGATCACTGGTTAAATCCAAGAGCTAACACGTGCATGGTCACGTCGTTGGCTTTTTTTTATGCATATGGATGACAGTGGTCATTGAACAGAAACGGTGCACATATTTCCATATATGGATTGACTGAGAGGAAAAGAATGTGATACTTTAATTGATAATGATTATCATTGTCGATAAATGGTGAATCAGTCATACTGACCTTAACGTACGCTGTACGCTTCATATTAAACTGATCAAACAGATCGAAAGGAGTGGCCTCATGTTACTGGAGAATGAATTGCACCGTGCTGTGCGAACCCCCGTTATGAGTCGCAGTCCCAAGACGGATCTCGCTGAGGTAAAAGCCTATATGGACGAGCATTACGATGAAGCATTGTCTATAGCCGATCTTGCTCAGAGAGCGAATATCAGTCCGAAGTACTTTGTCGATCTTTTCAAAAAAACCTACGGTCTCAGCGCGATGGAGTATCTTACAGATCTTCGCATTAACCGTGCCAAGCGCTATCTGAAGGAAACCGGGTATAAGCTGCGTGATATTGCGCTCAGAGTCGGATACAGCGATGAATACTATTTCAGCCGTAAATTCAAAAAAGAAGTTGGCGTTTCTCCTTCCGATTATGCCAAAAACGCCAGAAAACGCATTGCCACCTGCTCCTCCAGCGTCATCGGACAGCTGCTGGCCCTCAATGTCATGCCCATTGCTGCGCCCATCGACCCCAAATGGACAGCGTATTATTATAACGCGCACCGCACGGAAATCCAGTCACATCTTAAACTAACAGATCCTTATACCAGTTGGAGATTCGAAGCGAATGTGGAGCGGCTTGTGCATATTCGGCCGGACGCCATCATTGGTACCGATCAACTCAGTGAAGAGGATCAAGCAGGACTTGCGGAGATTGCGCCTTGCTGTTTTGTACCCAAGCATCAGACCGATTGGCGTGCACAGCTGCGCATGATTGCTGCGTTCCTGGAACGGGAGGAACAGGCAGAACAGTGGATCGGACTATATAACAAGCGGGTGGAGAAAGCGCGGGAATCCGTGCAAAAAGAAGTGGGGCGCGAGAAAGTGGCCGTGATCCGGGTATATGGTCAGCGCCTCTATCTCTATAGTAATCCAGGGATTGAGGAGGTGCTCTATGGCGCATTGCAGCTGGAGACCTTTCCCGATGCCAGTACCAATACACCGCTGACGCTGGAACAATTGACTCTAATGAATCCGGACCGGATCTTGATCATGGTATGTCCCGAGGCCGTATCACGAGCATACTGGCTCAGTCTGCAGCACTCCCCAGTATGGAGACAGCTGAACGCTGTGCGTCAGTATCAGACTCACCTGATCACCGGCGATCCCTGGTTCGATTACTCTGCAGTAGGCGTCATGCGTATGCTGGATGAGGCATTGCTCATTTTCACGGGATATTGTCCAAATGTATATCTGGATAACGTCCATGGTGATTCCCGAGCGACATAACATATAATCCTTCTATCTAAATGAGAATGTTTATCAAGGGGGATATATCATGCATCAGCAGGAAAAAGAGAGCAGACAACGTTTCGCTCCAAGTACATGGATCAATAATCGGCTATCAGCCTTGATTGTGCTGGCATTAATGGTGGGATTACTGGGGGCCTGTGGCTCCAAGTCAGAAAATGAGGGAGCAGCACAGCAGGAGCAGAAGACCACCGAAGCTTCAACAACAGCCTCATCGGAAACGGCCGTACAAGAAGAAAAGACTGCTGAAACAACGGCTGGCGAACGGACCGTAAAAGACGAATTGGGACATGAGGTTGTTGTTCCTGCCAAAGTGGAGCGTGTATTTGCACCTTATCTGGAGGATTCCCTGCTTACACTCGGCGTTACACCTGTTGCTCAATGGGCTAGTGGCACCCAAGGGCATGTGTATTTACAGGATCAGTTAAGTGGCGTACCGACACTCGATTTCTCGAGCGGGCTGCCTTCGCCTGAAGCGCTGATAGCTTATAACCCTGATTTTATTATCCTGCACACGGCGAATTACGCTGAGAATGGTGTCTATGAGAGTTATTCGAAGATTGCACCAACCTATGTGTTTAACAATGCATCCGGGGATGTAGAGAAGTCTCTGGAGATCATAGGCGATCTGCTTGGCAAAACGGCTGAGGCTGAGCAAGCAATCGAGACGTATCATGCCAAGGTCGATGCGGCGAAGGCGGAAATTGCCAAGGTAGCGGACGGCAAGAAAGCAGCCATTATCCGCTTTGCTCCCCGCGGAATCAGCATGATGGGTGGGAACTACTTCAGCGGCTATGTTGTCTATGAACAGTTGGGACTCGGCAAGCCTGCACTCGTCGAGACGGAGAACAGTGCCATCGTCTCTACCGAAGTGCTGCCCGAAATTGATGCAGATTATATTTTTACTGTGGAGCAGGGACCAGGAAGCATGAAAGAGATGACCGATACCAAAGTGTGGCAGAGCATGCCTGCAGTCAAGGCAGGAAATGTATACGCAGTCGAACCAGCACCATGGCTGGGTGGCGGATTAATTGCCTATGGTCATGTCATTGACGATACATTGAAGGCGTTGACGCAATAATAGCGAAGAAGCAGCTCCCTCTCGGGGTGCCGAGAATCAATCTCATATAATTCGATACGATCTATATACACATAACCATGTAAGTTGAACAACGAGGAGGATCCATCCGTAATGACGTTTCAGCCCAATCAATCAGGCTCAGGTACTCTTGAGCAAATAACACGCAGTACTGTTCCCATTCCACGTTCGGAACAATGGACCATGAAACCACGTGTGGGGAATCATGCTTATCAGATTATGGTTTATCAGCCCGCAGAGGCTGCCCCGCCATCCGGATATCCGGTAATCTACCTGCTTGATGCCAATTCGGTATTTGGCACGATGGTGGAAGCAGCTCGCATACAGGGACGCAGGCCCGAGAAGACCGGAGCACTCCCGGCGATCGTCGTTGGAATCGGGTATCCGACAGCAGGCCCGTTCTCGCCTCATCGATACTACGATTTTACTCCGCAAGCCACGACCGAATATACCCACAAGTCGGATGGGACACTTCTCCCGGAGCAGGGGGGAGCTGGTGCATTTCTGCAATTTATTGAAGAAGAACTGAAGCCGGACATGGAGCAGCAGTTCAACATAGATCGAAACAGACAGGCCATTTTTGGCCATTCTCTTGGCGGGTTGTTCGTTCTGCACACCCTTTTCACCAAGCCGGACGCTTTCCGTTATTACATTGCTGGAAGTCCTTCGCTTCACTGGAACCAGAAGGTGATGCAGGCCGAGGAACAAAAGTTCATTGCAGGTCTGGAGCAGCATCCGGTCAACGTCAAGGTCTGGATTGGCATGGGAGAACAGGAGAAGAGTCATCCTGCTCGCAACAATGACAAGGCATCGGGTTTAACGGAACGTTTGGCTGCACTGAAACAGCCGGGGCTAGAAATTCAATATACCGAGTTCGAGGAAGAGAATCATGTCTCGGTGCTGCCGTTTCTGATCAGTCGGTCGATACGTTTTGCTTGCAGCCCGGAAGCATAGGGGCAGAAGAATGAGATGTTTGTCTGAATCGGATATGGGAAAGTCTGCTTTCGGATGGGCTGAGATGTCATGGATGATCCAATCGATTTCAACCATTAATCAACGTTCAACAGGGCAGTAAGTCAGGGGAGGTACACAGCGTGAGCTATACAGGAATTCATGGGAAAGTAGCTCTGGTCACCGGTGCAGCACAGGGTATCGGCGAAGCGGTTGCCAGAGCTCTGGCTGAACAGGGTGCAATTGTGGCGGCAGTAGACATTCGGGAAGAGCAGCTTGATCAGCTGGCTGTGGATCTGAACAATCAAGGCCATCAGGTGGCTGCTTATCCTGCTGACATTGCCAATCGCCAATCGGTAGACGATACCGTTTGGCGAATTGAGGCCACACTTGGACCGATTGGCATTTTGGTAAATGCGGCTGGCGTGCTGCATACAGGTACAGTGGCATCTCTGAGTGATGAGGAATGGACAAGAACGTTCGATGTGAATACCCATGGTGTATTTTATATGTCACGTGCAGTTATACAGAATATGGCGAGGCGCCAATCGGGAACGGTGGTTACCGTTGGCTCGAACGCCTCCGGCGTGCCCCGGATGCACATGTCGGCTTACGCAGCCTCCAAGGCGGCGTCTACTATGTTTACCAAATGTCTCGCGCTCGAATACGCGGAGCAGCATATCCGCTGCAATATTGTATCTCCAGGGTCGACGGACACTCCCATGCAGCGCGCGTTGTGGCAGGATGAACAACAGGGCGCGCAGGCCGTCATTGCAGGATCACAGCAGACATACCGTCTCGGCATTCCTCTGAACAGGCTGGCATTACCTTCCGACATCGCGGATGCTGTACTCTTTTTGGCATCAGACCAGGCAAGGCATATTACAATGCATGATTTGTGTGTGGATGGAGGCGCCACGCTCGGCGCCTGAATCAAGATAAGGAGATGATGAATATGTCAAAAGCGGGTGCAATCGCTGCAACCTCCGCCTTACACCTTCTGGAACAATATCGGGAGGGGACGTCCTTTTTCTGGTCTTCACCGCAACATACCTTGCTCGCTCAGGGCGAACGAATGAGGTTTCCTGTCTCCGCTGTTCAGCAGCAGGTGAAATCTGATTCCTCAGGAAACATGGATCATGCCCATGGTAAACACGTGGAAGGAGCACATTCTGTTATCGAACAGGTTCGCAAATTGATTCAGCAGGCGCAGCAAACGGGCCTTCGGAATCCGATTGTGGTGGGAGCGATACCTTTTGATCCCAATCAATCCTCTGCCGAGCTGTTTATCCCCGAAACGATACAATGGGCAGAACCTCCAAGCCACGCTGCGAACGGATCATACGAGAGGTGCCCGGCCGCTACTGGCGGTGAGATTAACGAAGTGCCTGAAGCTGAGACGTATGAACGAAGTGTCAATCATGTGCTGAGGCAGATGCAGCAGGGGGAACTCGACAAGGTTGTGTTATCCCGCACACTGCGTGTGACCTCAGATGATCTCGTGGATACACATCAACTTCTCCGTAATTTGTTCAGGGATAATGCACACGGGTATACGTTTGCCGTTCCAATGAGTAAACTTCCTGAAACAAAAAGTACTATAACAACGGTGAAACGAGCCGATGCAGAAATAGAACAACAGGCCGCTCGTACGTTCATTGGCGCAAGCCCGGAGCTGTTGGTTACTCGAAAAGGTACCCTCATACGGGCAAATCCGCTGGCTGGCTCTGCTGCCCGAAGTGATGATCCTGCTGAGGATCGCCGCCGTGCAGAGGCGCTGCTGGTTTCAGCCAAAGATCGGCATGAGCATGCTGTTGTCATTGATGCCGTTGCCGCTGCACTCCGTCCACTCTGCAAAGAGCTGATGGTTCCGGCAGAACCCTCCTTGATTCAGACAAGCACGATGTGGCATCTGTCTACCGAGATTCATGGTGAATTGATGGATGAAGATATATCGTCACTGGAGGTGGCCTTTGCGCTCCATCCGACTCCGGCGATCTGCGGAACGCCTGTACAAACAGCCAGAGAGGCCATTGGGTCACAGGAGCCGTTTGATCGTGGACTGTTTACCGGCATGGTTGGCTGGTGCGACAGCGAGGGCGACGGGGAATGGGCTGTGACCATCCGCTGCGCCGAAGTGGAGGGGAATGAACTTCGTTTATTTGCCGGAGCGGGCATCGTAGCGGGTTCCACGGCGGAAGCGGAACTGGCGGAGACTTCCGCCAAATTCAGAACGATGCTGCTTGCCATGGGGTTGGACTCGGCCGTATCCCGTTTGAAGGAGGAATAAAAGAGATGCTGCCAGGATATCAGGCATGGCCTGAAGAGTTTGCAGAGCTTTATCGTCAGGAAGGTTGCTGGGAGGGCATGACATTTGGAGAAATGCTCCGACAACGTGCGGATGTTTATGGCAATCGTACTGCCATTATTAGTGGTGAAGAGCAATTAACCTATGCAGAGTTGGACGCAAGAGTCGACCGGTTGGCGGCAGGGTTGTATGCCAAGGGAATACGGCAATATGACCGCGTCATTGTGCAGCTGCCGAATATCCCTGCTTTTGTTGAAGCGATCTTTGCCCTGTTCCGTCTGGGAGCGCTGCCGGTATTTGCACTGCCTTTGCATCGTAAAAGTGAAATCGAGTACTTTGCCCGATTCTCTGAGGCTGTAGCCTATCTGATCCCGGATCAGGATGGAGGATTTGATTATCGCAAACTAGGGGCAGAAGTTCAGGCAGAGGTGCCGAGCCTTAGACATATCATCGTTGCAGGAGAAGCCGGTCCATTCACATCGCTTGAGGATCTGTATACGTACCCCGTTCAGGCGCATGATGATCATCCTGTCTCTTCGGATGTAGCCTTTCTTCAGTTGTCTGGTGGAAGCACCGGACTATCCAAGATGATCCCGCGCACCCATGATGACTATATCTACAGTCTCCGAAGAAGCGTCGAGGTCTGCGGACTCAGCCCAGAAAGTGTATACCTGGCTGTTCTGCCTGTAGCACATAATTACCCTCTAAGTTCACCGGGAATTTTGGGCACGCTCTATGCAGGAGGTACCGTTGTGCTGTCACGGGGATCGAGTCCAGATGAAGCCTTCCCGCTCATTAAGGAGCATCAGGTGACCATCACGGCGTTGGTACCACCGCTCGCCCTTATCTGGCTGAATGCGGCCGCTGCGCGAGGAACCAAGCTGACATCCCTGCAGGTTCTTCAAGTCGGTGGAGCCAAATTCAGTGCGGAGGTGGCTGGACGCGTTAAACCTGTCCTGGGCTGCACGCTGCAGCAAGTCTTTGGCATGGCCGAAGGGCTTGTGAACTATACCCGTTTGGATGATCCTGAGCACATCATTATTAACACACAGGGCAAGCCGATGTCCCCGTATGATGAGGTCCGAATCGTGGATGACGAGGATCTGGAGGTGGAACCGGGACAATCCGGGCATCTGCTGACCCGGGGACCCTATACCATTCGCGGATATTACAAAGCTGAAGAGCATAATGCGAGATCCTTCACCACGGACGGGTTCTATCGTACAGGAGATATTGCAAGTCTCACACCCGAGGGGTATCTCATTGTGGAGGGCCGGGCGAAGGATCAAATCAACCGCGGCGGAGACAAGGTGGCTGCCGAGGAAGTGGAAAATCATCTACTTGCTCATCCGGGTGTTCATGATGCAGCACTGGTGTCCATGCCGGATGAATATCTAGGCGAGCGCTCCTGTGCGTTTATCGTACCCAGCGGCGAGACTCCGGCTGCTGCCGAAATCAAGTCTTTTCTGCGCAATCGCGGCCTGGCAAGTTATAAAATCCCGGATCGGATTGAGTTTGTGCAATCTTTTCCCAAGACGGGTGTCGGCAAGGTTAGCAAGAAGGCACTGCGCGAGATGCTGACCATGAAGCAGCCCATATAACGATCATGACACACAGCTACGATGAAACGGATTGAAATAATAACGCTGAAAAGAGGGATATGGATGGCACTTCCAGTGATTAAGTCATATGCAATGCCTGCAGAGTCGGAGCTTCCGGTCAATAAGGTAACGTGGACGCCGGATGCGAAGCGTGCAGTACTTCTCATTCACGATATGCAGCAATATTTCATGGATGCTTTTACGGCCGGGGAATCGCCTGTGGTGGAGCTGATCGATCATATTGGACAACTTCGTGCGAAGTGTCATGAACTGGGCATACCTGTCGTGTATTCTGCCCAGCCGGGCGGACAGACGCCGGAGCAGCGTGGATTGCAGCTGGACTTCTGGGGAGCAGGCATTGACGGGGGACCTACGCAAAAACAAATCATTGAACCACTCTCACCTGCTCCTCAAGATACGCTTATGACCAAATGGCGGTACAGTGCCTTCCAGAAGACAGAACTGCTTGAATTGATGCAGGAGCAGGGACGGGATCAGCTGATCGTATGCGGCATCTATGCCCATATTGGTTGTCTGATGACCTCCTGTGAGGCATTTATGAAGGACATTCAAGCGTTCATGGTTGCAGATGCGGTAGCTGATTTTTCAGCCGAGAAACACCGCATGGCACTAACCTATGCAGCCGAACGCTGTGCCGTAACGCTGACAACTGGGCGACTTCTTGAATCACTTGATTCCTCTGCTCAGGAAAACGATTCGGCCGGAATAAACTATTCGGAGGCGAGATCGCATACCGCGGCAGCGATGGAGTCTACAGGGACTAATACAGACAGCAGCGGTGAGGCAAGGCTTGATGCGTTACGAGTGCAGGTTGCCGAAATGCTTCAGGAGCAGCCATCCCTGATCGGGGAGCATGATGATCTGATTGAGATCTGGGGGCTCGATTCCATACGCATCATGAGCCTGGCGGAGCGTTTCCGTGTGGAAGGAGCAGATGTGACCTTTGTCGATCTGGCCGAGCAGCCGACGCTGGCCTCGTGGGCAGTGCTGCTGAATGCACAGCCTCATAGGGTGATGCCGAACGGAGATTACTTTTGAGCGGGGCGGTGAACTTGTCACAGCGTCGGAATGGCACGTGGCTCATGTCGGCTGCCCAGTCCGGAATCTGGTTTGCTCATCAGCTGAATCCGGACAACCCCATGTACAACACAGGTGAATACGTGGTTATTCACGGAAATATAGACGTAGAACAGTTTGAGCAGAGTGTTCGCCAGACCGTCTCGGAGGCCGAATCTTTAAACATGATTTATGGGGAGAATGAACACGGCCCATACCAGACCCTCAATCAACAGGAAGACCATTGGCCGTTTCATGTACTAGATGTTCGCGGCGAACAGGATCCCCATGCGTCAGCTATGGCCTGGATGCACCAGGATCTCGCCAGACCCGTCCATCTTGCAACGGGACCAGTATTTACGGAAGCCTTGTTCCAAGTAAGCGAAGGTTGCTACTACTGGTACCAGCGCGTTCATCATATTGCGATTGACGGATACGGCGTCTCGCTGATTACCCGCAGGGTGGCAAGTCTCTATACAGCCAGGATAAACGGTGGGTCAGGTGCGAGTGTCATGGAAACACGAGCATTTGGCCCGCTGTCCTCCGTTATTCAGGAGGATGAGGCTTATCATGAGTCTGCTGCAAGGGAGCAGGATCGCACGTTTTGGCTGGATCGATATGCAGATGAACCGGACGTCGTAAGTTTGAGTGAGAAGGCTTCACGCACAGCGGACCATTTTCTGCGGCGGAGTATTGAATTTGTGCAGTCCGATCGGGATCGCCTACAGACTGCAGCTTCCCGATACGGGGTGACCTGGCCTGATCTGTTTATCGCGGCAGCAGCCATTTATGTGCATCGAATTACAGGTACGCCAGATGTGATACTGGCTTTGCCTGTCATGTGCAGGCTGGGCTCGGCAGCCTTGCGCGTTCCAGGCATGGTTATGAACGTGCTTCCGCTTAGGCTGAAGGTTGAACCAGACATGCGTATATCTGCTTTGGCCGAGCAGATTGTGCGGGAGATCCGGGCTGTTCGCAAGCATCAACGTTACCGGCACCAGGATCTGCGGCGTGATCTGAAGCTGCTGGGGGAGAATCGCCGACTATTCGGACCGATGATCAATGTCATGCCATTCCATCATGAGCTGAATTTTGCGGGTCAGCGTGGGATGATTTATAACCTGTCTACGGGTCCGGTCGATGACCTATCCATTCATGTCGTTGACCAAGGGCATGGTCATGGACTTCGAATTGACTTTGATGCCAATCCTTCCGTCTACAGCGAATCGGACTTGCTGAATCATCAGCTCCGTTATATGCAGCTGCTGAAATCAATGATGCAGGAAGGAATCGAAGAGCAGTACGTAGGTCAGATGGAAGTGCTGATTCCTGAAGAACGTGACCAGGTCCTGAACGGGTGGAATCAGACACAGCATACGGTTCCTGAACGGAATTCGGCGGCCATGTTTGAACAGCAGGTTCGCCGCACCCCATCTGCCATGGCGGCAACGTTCGAAGGCGAATTTCTGACGTATGCCGAGCTGAATGAGCGTTCAAACCGTCTGGCTCACGAGCTGATTCAGCACTATCAGGTAGGACCAGAGCAGATCGTAGCCATTGCTTTGCCTCGGTCTCTCGAGGTTGTGGTTGCCATTCTGGCTGTTCATAAGACGGGAGCAGCTTACCTTCCACTGGACCCGGATTACCCTGAAGAGAGACTGACCTACATGCTTGAGGATGCCAGACCGGCATGTCTGATTACGGTTAAGCACAATCTGTCCGATTTGCCGAAAATGTCTGATGTCCCCATGTTGGCCCTGGATGATCCGAAGGTTGCGGCAAGAGTAGGCCGTCAGTCCGGCAGCAATCCCGAACCAGAGGATCTCACAAAAGCTGCTTCGCAGCTGAATCCCTCTTATATCATCTATACTTCGGGATCAACGGGTAAACCGAAAGGTGTTGCTGTTACCCATCTGGGTCTGGCGAATCTGCTGGAAGATATGAAGTTAAGACTGCGGGTGGGTACGCAGGATCGCTGGTTATCGGTCACTACGATTGCTTTTGACATTTCTGTGCTGGAAGTGTTTCTGCCCCTTACGACAGGAGCAAGGCTTGATATAGCCCGCAAAGAAACCATTCTTGATCCGGTGGCGCTGGCTGCCCAGATGAGACGGCTAGGGACAACAATCATGCAGGCCACGCCAACGTTGTGGCAGTCTCTGGTGACCAGCAAGCCTGGGTCGTTTGATGGTCTAACGGTCATTACCGGTGGTGAGGCTCTCTCCGAAGAACTGAAGCTCTCTTTGCAGGAGATGGGATGTCACGTTAACAACCAGTACGGACCGACGGAGACTACGATTTATTCAACGGCTGCCGCCATGAAGCCTGAATCAACGGGCAAACCTTCGATTGGCGGACCGGTTCGAAACACGCAACTATACGTGCTGGATGGGGGGCTGAATCCAGTCCCTCCGGGCGTAACCGGAGAATTATATATCGCGGGAGACGGGCTGGCACGAGGTTACCTGGGAAGACCTGACCTGACTGCCGAGCGATTTGTTGCGAATCCCTTCGGACAAGCAGGAAGCCGCATGTATCGTACAGGAGACTTGGCGAAGTGGCTGCCGGATGGATCGATTGATTATTTGGGCAGGGCGGATCACCAGATCAAAATCAGAGGTTTCCGCATCGAATTGGGTGAGATAGAATCCGTCATTTCTCGATATCCGGGCGTAGCCCAGGTTACTGTTATGGCACGTGAGGATCAACCGGGGAATCAGCGGCTGGCCGCCTATGTCGTTGCAAATTCCGAATACACGTCAGGACTGGATCTGTCGTTGCTTCGGGCACATGTGGCTGATGAACTGCCGGATTACATGGTGCCATCTGCATTCATGAACCTCACCGAAATGCCGCTGACTCCCAATAAAAAGATCGACCGCAAGCAGCTTCCTGTCCCTTCTGTGCTATCTCATGCCAGTGGACGTGAGGCACGAACACCTCAAGAGGAGATGCTGTGCGATTTGTTCGCTGAGATTCTGGGTGTTGCTCGTGTAGGCATTGACGATGATTTCTTCGAACTGGGCGGTCATTCCCTGCTTGCAGGCCGTATAACGGCCCGGATTCGGGATGTGTTTGGCGCAGAGCTGAACATCGGCAATGTATTCGAGTCACCGACTGCAGCAGGCCTCGCCAAGAGGCTGGACCAGGCGGGGTCAGTCAGACCAGGGATTCAGCCTGTTCCACGTCAAGGCGAGATTCCTCTGTCTTTTGCCCAGCGCCGATTGTGGTTCCTATATGGTTTGGAGGGACCCAATCCCACGTACAATATTCCGCTTGTGGTACGGTTATCCGGCAAACTCGATGTACCTGCGCTTCAAGCTGCAGTTCAGGACATTGTCGATCGCCATGAGACGTTGAGAACGTTATATCCACCAGAGCTTGGTTCTGCAAGCCAGACCATTCTGGCACCCGCGGACGTTCGCGTTAACTTACAAGTGAGATCTGCTGCAGAGAAAGATCTGGCTGAGCTTCTGTCCGAAGCTTCCCGGTACAGCTTCAAACTCTCGAGCGAGCCAGGTATCCGTACGGAGCTGTTTACATCAGGTCCGGATGAGCATGTCCTGTTGTTACTGCTTCATCATATTGCCGGAGATGGCTGGTCCTTGTCGCCGTTGATGCGGGACTTGTCCCAAGCGTATAAAGCACGTGTTCAGGGGGCGGGGCCTTCCTGGGAACCTCTGCGTGTTCAATATGCCGATTACGCGGTGTGGCAGGATCGACTGCTTGGAGATGAAGGCCAGCCGGACAGCCTGATTGCAAGGCAGCTGGAGTTCTGGAGCCGTCAGCTGGAAGGCTTGCCGGAACAGGTAACGTTTCCAGCCGATTATCCGCGTCCGGTTGTCTCCAGCTACCGGGGTGGAACGATCCCTTTTACCATTAGTCAGAAACTGCATGAGCAGCTCATGGCTATGGCCCGGGAAAACAAGGTCAGTCTCTTCATGGTTCTGCATGCGGTATTGTCGGTACTGCTTACACGCATGGGAGCAGGTACAGATATTGCGATTGGGACCCCGATTGCCGGCAGGAGCGACGATGCGCTCGATGATGTCGTGGGCATGTTCATCAATACCCTTGTGCTGCGTACAGATACGTCCGGAGACCCTACGTTCCGGGAACTGCTGGCACGTGTGCGGGAAGTCGATCTGGCCGCTTATGAACATCAGGATCTGCCTTTTGAGCGATTGGTTGAAGTCCTGAATCCGTCCAGGTCCCGCTCCATGCATCCACTCTTCCAGGTGATGCTGGTTCTGCAAAATACGCCAGATGTTCAGCTGGATCTGCCAGGTGTCATATCGACCACGAGTATGCATGGCGTGGGTTCCTCCAAATTCGATCTGACTGTGGAGCTCACGGAACAACGTGAACATAATGGTTCGCCTGCTGGAGTCGAAGGTGTGCTGGAGTACAGTACGGATCTTTTCCGGGAATCAACCGCAGCAGAATTGGTGGTCCGGTTGATCCAGGTGCTGGAGGATGCCGTCCAGCATACGGATGAGCACATTAGCCGTTTTAACGTGGTAACTCCCAAGGAACGTGCGCTGTTGGAGCAGCAATGCATTGCTGCAGGGGATGAGACATCTGTATCTGGCCTGACCATTGCTGAGCGCTTTGAAGTTCAGGTGGCGGCTACTCCGGATGCACCGGCTGTGAGCTTGGGGGACACGGCCATTAACTATAATGAGCTCAATGCCAGAGCCAACAGGCTGGCAAGGTTGTTGATTGCAGAAGGAGTGGGTCCAGAGCAGATGGTTGCTCTCGCACTGCCTCGTTCCATTGATATGGTGGTTAGTATTCTGGCTGTGTTAAAAGCAGGTGCGGCCTATCTTCCGCTTGATCCAAATTATCCCTCAGACCGGTTGACGCATATGCTGACAGACGCGGCTCCGAGCGTGATGATTACAAACGAGGAAGTAGCATCCCTGCTACCTCCGATGGAATCCGTACAATGGTTGAACCTGGACGACTCTCAAACCATTCAGCGGCTGTCTGTTCAAGATGAACGTAATCCCGCAGATGGTGAGTGCAATGGACGCGTATCTCATCTCAGTCCAGCTTATATGATCTATACCTCGGGTTCCACAGGTAAACCAAAGGGAGTGGTTATTCCCCACGCGAATGTGATCCGGCTATTTGAGGCCACACAGCACTGGTTCCAGTTTGATGGCAGTGATGTATGGACGTTATTCCATTCTTATGCATTTGATTTCTCGGTCTGGGAGATCTGGGGACCGCTGCTGCACGGGGGCCGGCTGGTCATTGTACCGCATGAGATTAGTCGCTCTCCAGGAGCCTTCCTGCAGCTACTTGCCGAGCAAGAGGTAACGGTATTGAATCAGACGCCGTCGGCATTCTACCAGCTTATGCAGGCAGATCGGGAGCATCCGGAGTGGGGGCAAAAGCTTGGACTCCGTTACGTGATCTTTGGAGGAGAGGCACTGGAGCTAGGTCGATTAGAGGATTGGTATAGTCGCCATTCAGATGACGCACCTAAACTGATTAATATGTATGGCATTACGGAGACCACCGTCCATGTCAGCTATCAGGAACTGTATGCGGGCAGTGCCGCAGAGGGGGCAAGCAGCTGGATCGGCTGCGCTATTCCGGATCTTCGGGTATATGTGCTGGATGATCATCTCCAGCCTGTGCCTGCAGGAGTGACGGGTGAGATGTACGTGGCCGGGGCAGGACTTGCCCGTGGGTATTGGGGCAGGCCGGAACTGACGGCGGAGCGATTTGTTGCAGATCCATATGGACCTGCAGGAACACGCATGTATCGGACGGGGGATTTGGCCAAAAGACTTCATGATGGGTCACTCGATTATTTGGGCCGGGCGGATCAGCAGGTGAAAATACGCGGTTTTCGCATCGAGCTCGGCGAGATTGAAGCGGTGCTCGCTAGGCATCCCGAGGTTGCACAAGCTGCGGTCATTGTCCGTGAGGACCAGCCGGGAGATAAACGCCTCGTAGCGTATATTGTTCCGGACTCAGAGACAGGTTCAGGGCCTGAATCGGCTATGCTTCGCCGTCATGCGTCAGCGAGTCTGCCTGATTACATGGTTCCATCAGCAGTGGTCACCATGGAGGCTATACCGCTCACTGCCAACGGCAAGCTGGACCGCAAGGCATTGCCTGTACCGGAAATGCAGCTGACCTCCGGTGGCCGGGCACCACGTAATCCGCAGGAGCAGATTCTGTGTGATCTGTTTGCCGAAGTGCTGGGGTTGCGAAGTGTCAGCATTGATGATGGGTTCTTTGAACTTGGCGGACATTCCCTGCTCGCTGTTCGTCTGATGAGCCGAATCCGGGAGGCCATGGGCAAGGAACCGGGGATTGGCATTTTGTTTGAAACAGCAACGGTTGCCGGACTGGCCGAACGGCTTGAAATGGATTCGGATACGGGAACGGGTTCGCTGCAAGTGCTGCTGCCTCTTCGGACTCACGGAGCTCACCTTCCGCTGTTCTGTGTACATCCTGCCGGAGGATTAAGCTGGTGTTATGCCGGATTGATGAAACATCTGGGTATGGAATATCCGATTTACGGTTTGCAGGCTCGCGGCATTGCCCAGTACGAGGATCTTCCGGCTACGCTGGAGGACATGACAGCAGATTATATCCGTCATATGCGCTCCGTTCAGCCTGAGGGACCTTACCGTTTGCTGGGCTGGTCCCTGGGAGGCAATGTTGCTCAGGCCATGGCTGTGCAGCTTCAGTCGGAAGGGGAAGAGGTGGAATTTCTCGCCATGCTGGATGCATACCCGAGTCATTATCTTCCGATTCGCGGGGAACCGGATGAGGAAGAGGCACTGACTGCCCTGCTTGCACTTGGTGGATACGATCCGGACAGTATTGGGGAAGGACCGCTGGATATGGCAGCAGCCATGCGTATTCTGCGCAGTGAAGGGAGTGCACTGGCGAGTCTGGATGAGGAGACGATCATGAAACTGCGGAAGACCTATGAAAATTCCGTACGGATTCTGGGGGCATACACACCTTCCCGATTCGAAGGCGATCTGATCTTCTTCCGTTCTACCGTAATTCCGGACTGGTTTGACCCCATTGAACCCGAGATGTGGAATGCCTATATTGGAGGCCAAATGGAGCGGCATGATATTGCCTGCCGCCACAAGGATCTGTGTCAGCCTGGACCGCTGGCGGAAATATGCCAGACACTGACGGCCAAGCTGGAGATGCTGAATCAGCGCCAAGTTCATCTTAAATAGGAGGATAAGCCGATGAGCAACCCTTTTGAACAGGAAGACAGCAGCTATCTGGTATTAATCAATGAGGAAGGGCAGTATTCGCTCTGGCCTGCATCCATTCCGGTCCCCGCAGGCTGGACCCAGATGCTGGGCAAGGCCAAACGCCGGGTGTGTCTTGATTACATCGCGGAGCAGTGGACGGACTTGAAGCCACTAAGCCTCTGCGATGAAACGGGAATGCCCGGGGTGGTTCAAGAGGCTGGCGGATAAGACTCCGGCTGCATCCCAAGGCAATTGCAATTGTCAGTATCGTCTACGTCCTGGCGATGTTCCTGTCGCCATGGATGGGACGGGGCTGAACGTCGCACCGGGTCTGTTGAATGAATAATCAAAAATCCCTGGCTAATTTGCCAGGGATTTTGGTCTTTCTACATATCTACTATCTAACTATCTACAAGTTGAATCTAGAAAAACTTTAGTGCTAGCTTCTTTTAAAGTATAGGTTATGCTGCTGGGGCAACGATTTGGGTTCTCTCAAGAACCGCTTGGGATTCAGCATTTGCAGGGCGGTAACCTTTTTCTAGCAATTCTTTAATATAAATTTTGTTGTAGACGAACGAGAATACGATTCCGCTAACCCAAGCCCCGAAACCAAAAGTGAAGACTCCGATAGCTGCAGCGATTAAAAACATAATAACAGCCCATTTCAAATCACCGCGGAACAGAGCAGGGAGAAACCCGAAAAATAATGTTGTCCAACTGAAACCAACCTTGACGTTTTTGGTCACACCCGCACTGTTTTGCAAAAAGATATGCATTTGTCCACTTCCTTCTAAAATAATGAATCGGAGAGAGAATCGGGGATCGACAAAAGTATGTAAGGTATAATCTAGTAATAAAAGCCTGATCTGTTTTACCTATTTCTCGTCCAAGTGGTTCTATAGTACCATTAATTGGACAAGATGTAATCATTTTTTTGAAACTTTACGTTTTAAAAAGGTGAAAAAAAAGAAGGGAGGAATCAAATTCCCTCCTTCACATTAATAATGAATATAGATCCTCAATGGTAACCACATCAGGTTTGGCGGGGAGTTCCATTTCTACGGAACAAGCAGCTGCCAGCATATGTCCATCATCCAGACGTTGGCTGAGAAAACGATAGGTTGGTGCTTCAGGACAATGCCAGAATCCGTCCATGCCGCGCAGCATGGAGAAGGAATCAAGCGGCATGGATAATCCCATACCGATGGCCTTGATATAACTTTCTTTCAGCGTCCACAGTTGATAGAAGGTTTCCAGCTGCTGCTCTGCGGGCGCTGCTGCCAGATTTCGGCTCTCTACCGGAGAGAAGAAGCGTTCGGCAATCGTCATGTCGATGGGGGATATTTGCTCTACATCCACGCCCAGTGGATCTTGACCTCCCGAAATTACCGCAACCCAATCGCCGGAGTGGGATACATTGAAGGGCAGATTAGGATGGCTGATGAGCGAAGGCTTGCCGTAGGTATTGCGAATAAAAGAAAGATCCCCCGGTATCGCACCAGTCAGCTTGCCCAATGTCACACGAGCCAACACTTCTCCCATTACCGAACGATGGGCATCGGCCTGATGGACATAACGTGCCGCTTGCTGCCGCCGTTCATCCGAGACAAGTGCGAGGAACGAATCCCAACCTTCCTTGGGTACTTCTGCAGGAATGCGTAGAACTTGAATGTTTATCATCATTTATCACCTGACGAGATATTCGGCATGTGCAGCAAATTTTCCTTTATATCCCTTCGTTCTCCTATTCCGGTGTTGCCTTCTTTTATCCCTGTTGCGTTCTCTTCCACTTATCATGCGCAACTCGAATGCGTTCCCACATCTCCACACGCTCCAGTTCACTGTAGCGTACCAACGGTTCATGAAAGACTCCGTCCAACAACTCTCTCCACTCGGTGTAACTCTGTATTTCGGTTTTATGAATGCCTTCTGCGGTATGGGTTCGCAGCATGCATCCGCGCAGCTCGTTGCTGGCCGCAGCATCCCTTTGGCGAATCAGGAAAACGTTATGCCATGGTGATTCGGCCGATTGACTGTAGAATTGATGTTTGGGGATGAACTCATCCAGGTTACGAAGCACCTCGGGTGCATAGTCTACGCCCTCACTGGGACCATGTGGTTCATATTCAAGCCGCCATCCATCAGAAGCAACGCTGGATGACATTAGGGTGTAGGTGAAAGGAGCTTCTCCATAGATCCCATAACGAAGTGGCAGGGGATTGAAGGGCATGCCTCCCAGGCCCACATCGACGATCCAGCGTTCGTTATCAGTTTCAGGTAGGAGTACGGACAGCCCAAGATGGAACGAGTTTACTCGTGGCTGTTCGCCATGGGGCTGGACTCCGGCACGATGCCACTGTACTTCATAGCCAAGTGAACGAAGCAGAATGCTGAATGCGCCATTTAGATGAAAGCAGTACCCGCTGCGTCCTTGCAGAACAAGTCGGACTGAATTTGCAAGATCGATTCCCTCCGGCCGCTTGGTAAAGATATCTATCGTTTGCCATGAAAGGTACTGCACGTGTGCACGATGAACCTCTGACAAGTATTCCAATGTTGGCGGTTTAATATCATCAATGTGGATCCGTTTCAGATAGGATCTCCGTTCTGAATCTGTTAATGTGTTCAAGCGGAATCACCTCACATCAGTTAGTCGGCCATTCTAAAGGGAAGCAAAAGGCCATGAGTTCATTGTAGGAGTGAATGATTAAAATGGATACTCACATTTACCTGAATTGTACCGGTACAATTGAGGCAGCACATAGGTATAGATGAGGGATGAATTTCTTTTTTCGGGGGTATGTTAACCGTTTGGAGTGGATATAGGTTAGAATATAGATAGAAAGCAGGATTAGGAGATGGAAAAATGGCTAATGATGAAGTGATTTTGACACAGGAAGGCTTGGAAAAGCTGGAGGACGAACTGAGGGAATTGAAGACGGTGAAGCGTAAAGAGTTGGCTGAGCGTCTGAAACTTGCGATCAGTTACGGTGACCTGAAGGAAAATAGTGAGTATCATTCAGCCAAAGATGATCAGGCATTTATGGAAACCCGCATTTTGATTCTGGAGAAGATGCTGACCAAGGCAAGAGTGATTAATTCGGACAACATCGACTCCAACAAGGTGAGCATTGGCTCAATCGTGCTGCTGAATGATATTGAATTCGCAGAGAAGATTGAATATCAACTGGTCGGTCCAGCCGAAGCTGATGTGGCGGATAACAAAATTTCCTACGAAAGCCCGCTCGGCAAGGAAATTATGGGCAAAGAAGTAGGCAGCGTCATTCATGTTAATGCACCGATGGGTGTCATCAAATATGAGTTGCTTGAGATCAGATCGAACTAACTACAGATCAAATAAGGGTTACGTTGCTGCCATGTAAATGGCGAGCGTAATCCTTTTTTTGTGCCAAAAAACAGTAATCTAGAAGGTTACCTGAAGTCTTTCTTATATGTAACATCGTGCAAGGGGATGGAGCGTCCATTTTTGTCCCATACTGGGATGTAGGTGGAATGATTAATAAAAATAACCTTTTTCTCGAATGTAAATAAATAACATTTCGATAAATTTCGATTTTCGCATGACCTGACACGAGGACTGTTATATAATTACGGGAAAACTTTAAAGTGATGGAGTAGATACGATGAATTTTAGTAAGTCAAACCTGGAGCAAGACAATACTGGCAAAGGTGAGCGCTTCTCACGCGCCGGGTTTATCCTAGCCGCCATCGGTAGTTCGGTTGGTCTCGGAAACATGTGGAAATTCCCTTATATTACAGGGGAAAATGGGGGAGCTGCGTTTTTCCTGCTCTTCATCGTCTGTCTGCTGCTTATTGGTCTGCCTGTACTGCTCGCGGAACTTGCGATTGGCCGCAGCGGCAGAGGCAGTGCGGCTACAGCATTTATCAAGGCTGGTGGACATAAGGGATGGCTTGCAGCAGGATTACTGCAAGTACTGACACCGTTCATTATCCTTTCCTTCTACGTTATTATCGCAGGCTGGACGCTGCACTATGCTGTGACCTCTTTTAGCGGCACGTTGTTTGACAATCCGGATTATGCCGGGCAGTTTGGTTCCTTTGTAGGTGGATATTTGCCTATTCTGTGGCAGTTGATTTCGGTCCTGATTACAGGCTGGATCGTAGCCAAAGGGGTTTCCAACGGGATTGAGAAATTTAACAAGGTCCTGATCCCGGCCATGCTGGTTCTGCTGATTATTCTTATGATTCGGGCAGTGACCCTGCCTGGAGCTGGTGCAGGAGTTTCCTTTTTCCTGAATCCTGATTTCTCACAGCTGACGACTGAATCTGCGCTGGTTGCGCTTGGACATGCCTTCTTCTCCCTGTCGCTCGGGATGGGTATTCTGGTCACTTACGGATCCTATGTAGATAAAAATCAATCACTGGGTGGAGCCACTATCGCTGTTGGTGCGGGTGACCTGCTCTATGCGTTCATTGCAGGTCTGATCATTTTTCCAACGACGTTTTCATTTGGGATTGCACCGGACCAGGGGCCTTCACTCATTTTCGTGGCTCTTCCAGCTGCGTTCTCGGCTATGCCGCTCGGATTCCTGTTTGGCGGACTGTTCTTCATCCTGCTGGCCATTGCAGCACTGACGTCTGCCGTATCCTTGCTTGAAGTTCCGGTGAAATATTTCATGGAACGTCTATCTTGGAGCAGAAGCCGTGCCGTATGGGTGATCTCGCTGGCTGTTTTTATCGTCGGCCTGCCTTCCGTGCTCTCACTGGGTCTGCTGCCTGAATGGACAATTGGTTCGAAGAGTGTGTTCGACTGGATGGACTTTGTAGCGTCCAACATTCTGCTGCCAATTGGCGGATTGCTTGTGACCATTTTTGCGGGATACTTCTGGAAGAAGGCTGCGGAGGCTTCCGGCCTGAATGCTGGCTGGTTCCGGATTTGGCTGTTCATGCTGCGTTACGTGGCACCGATCCTGGTTGTGCTCGTGCTGCTGCACACATCCGGTATCATTCACTTCTAAACACGAAGACCCGACAAAGGGAAACAGTGTGCATTGTGCAGATTTGCCATAGCTAAAACCTCTTGGAAGAAATGCAAAAGCCCTTGTGTTCGCTCGATAATTTTGGGACAATACAGAGTAGAGGTTTTTTGGTAGGACCGATAAGCCATATGCTTTTTGCGAAAAGAGGACTATACAATGAACAAATCATCCATTTATGGATTAACATTAGAGCAACTTCGTTCCTGGCTGCCGGAGCATGGGCAGAAGAAATCCCGTGCTTCCCGAATCTGGGAATGGTTATATCAAGAGCGCGTACATGATTTTCCCGAGATGTCCGATGTCCGCCAGGAATGTCTGGATGTCCTCTCCGAACACTTCACCATGAACTCGCTGAGTGAGCATGTGAAGCAGGAGTCGGCAGACGGTACGGTGAAATTTCTGCTGCGGATGCAGGACGGCAACCTGATTGAGACCGTATTAATGCGCCAAAAATACGGCCTGACTGTATGTGTAACCACTCAAGTAGGCTGTAATATTGGCTGCAGCTTCTGCGCGAGTGGGCTGATCAAGAAAAGCCGTGACTTGTCCGCAGGAGAAATTGTGGAACAGATTATGCACGTGCAGCGACACCTGGATGCAGCTGGCCAGGGCGAGCGGGTAACCAACGTGGTCGTGATGGGGATTGGCGAACCGTTCGACAATTTCCAGAACATGAGCGATTTCATTGAAGTCATCAAGGATCGTAAAGGACTGGCACTTGCTGCCAAGCGTATCACCGTATCCACAAGTGGATTGCCTGACAAGATCAAGGAATTTGCAGACAGCAGTTTGCAGGTTAATCTGGCGATCTCTTTGCACGCACCGAATAACGAACTGCGTACACATATCATGAAGATCAACCGGGCCTTCCCGATTGAACAGCTGATGGACGCGGTGGATTATTATTTGGCTACCACGAACAAACGCATCATGTTCGAATATATTTTACTTCGGGATGTTAATGATCAACGGGAGCATGCGACAGAACTTGCTGAACTGTTGTCCAGCCGTAAGAATATGGTCAGCGTCAATCTGATCCCATACAACCCGGTAGATGAGCATAGTCAATATCAGCGGAGTACGGAAGAATCGATTCTGGGCTTCTATGATACGCTTAAGAAAAATAACATCAACTCCACGGTACGTATGGAACACGGTACTGACATCGATGCGGCCTGCGGTCAATTGCGCAGTAAACAGATGAAAAATAATGCTGCCGAGTCACAGCCAGACCGTCTGGCTATGGGGTAATCGTCCCTTGAGACGATTGTTGCGGCACAGTATAGTGCACGTAGGCAAAACGCCTCCGTATCTCACTGAAAAAGTGAGTACAGAGGCGTTTTTTAATATCTATTTGAGCTTCTTGGTCATTAACAGATGGGGAATGCCATCTTCCATAAACACATCGGAGGCTGCTGCATATCCAAGACGTTCGTAGAACCCGGAGGCTTGGACCTGTGCGTGAAGTTTAGCCTTCTCCAGTCCTTGATCCAGAGCCATCTGCTCCAGTTTGTCAATCAGCACCCGGCCGAGGCCGTGCTTGCGGTAATCCATCATTACACAGATGCGTTCCAGCTTGGCGACATTCTCCACAACGCGCAGTCTGGAGGAAGCGGCAGGTACACCGTCCACGTAGAGGAGAATATGACGGGCTTCCGTGCCGAGCGCATCATAGGCATCGAATTCATCATGGGCAGGAACCCCTTGCTCTTCCACAAAGATAGCGGTACGAATGGCGAAGCAAGCATCGAGCAATTCCTGGTTATCAACTTCAACAATAGTGGTATTCATGAATGGTTCTCCTTTGGCCGATAGTAATGTCATTCTGGCATGGTAAACTGGTACAAAAGCAAATAGGATCCTCGAAAGAAACAGGATATCATCGTTCACTTTTAAGATGAGTTAATTTTAGTTATATCACTAGTTATGTTGCGAATGCAACAAAATGATAAGAGGGTGTGTGTACAATGACTGAAAAAAAAGAAGTGCTGCGCGAGATCGGCATGATCGCACGTTGTTTGGACTCCATCAGCAATGTCGAATTTCAACATTTGAACCTCTCTCGTGGACAGTATCTGTATCTGTATCGCATATGCGAGAATCCTGGAATCATTCCTAACCAACTGGCTGAAATGATCAAAGTGGACCGAACCACGGTAGCCAGAGCAATCAGCAAGTTGGAGGCGGACGGGTTCATCGTCAAGAAGTCAGCATTGGGTAATAAAAAGAACAAGCAGTTATATCCAACGGAGGCGGGACTTGATGCCTGGGCCTTTATACAAAAAGAGGGAGTGCACTCCGACCAGGTAACGCTGGAGGGACTGACAGAGGAAGAGATTGAGCTCGCCGTCAACCTTCTGCGGCGGATGCGTCACAATATCGAAGTGGATTGGAAGTTTGTCAAAAAGGGCGGCCGCCGGGCTTACATGAACGAGTCCGAATGAGCATAGCCCCTATCCTTGATCCCTGCATCCCAGACCTTAGCCGAGCCCATTTCAAGGAGAAGAATCGTTATTCCACAGGAATAATAGCACAGGAGGAATTCATGAAGAGCATCAAGCGAAAAAGACTGACGTGGGTGGTTACATTATCTGTAATTGCAGCAAGCGTATTCGCCTTGTCGTTCCTGTACATGAAGGAGAGGTTTGTGATGAACGAAGTATCCCCGACGGTGGCATTTGTTCAGAACCACATGACCAATCCGAATGGCACACTGGCTTCCTATTTGCAGGATGCTCCTTCAGCGCACGCAGACATTGTTGCCGGCAGGGAGGCATTGTCGGAATCACTCGGTTTGTGGATGCAATATGCGGTTGCCAAGAACGATCAGGCATTGTTTGAACAGAGCTATGAAATGCTGACGACTTATTTCCTCATGCCTCAGAAGTATATTGCCTGGAAACTGGACAAGGAAGGCAAGTCACATGTGACGACCAATGCCCTTGGAGATGATTTTCGAATTATAGACGCCTTATTGAAGGCTGCGGATCAATGGGAACAGGGCAGAGATGCCAAGTTGTCCACTGCTGCCGAGATCTCCCGGACTTTGAGCCAATCTGTACAGAATGAAGGGTACTTTGTTGATTTTCATGATTTTGCAGGAGGATATTCCCCGGATACATTGAGCTTGGTTTATGTGGATTTACCGGCACTCGAGCAGATGGAAGAACATGATATGCTGCAGTCCGGAACGTACGCGAAGTATGAATATTTGCTTCAAAACATGCCTGATGACGGAGTATTCTATCCCAAAACATTCAACGTTGTAACCCAGGAGTATACATATGATGACAAGGTAAACCTGATTGATCAGCTCATCGTGGCGAACCACTTAGTCCAGACCAGCCGGAAACCGGACAAGCTGATTTCTTTTTTGAAAAAGCAGTTCGAAACCCGTCATCAGCTTCCCGGACAGTATGTTCGCAATAATCGTGCACCTGCGGTAACCTATGAATCACCTTCCGTGTATGGACTCGCTATACTGCTTGCCGTACGCTCCGGTGATCCAAAATGGGCCAAACAGCTGTATAACCATATGATCACGATGCGTGGTCAGGATTCGAATTATCCGGGGGGATACGTATTTGATGGGAACACCCATATGTTTGATAATCTGTTCCCTTTGCTTGGAGAGACAGAGTTACAGAAGTCCCTTAAAAAGTAATAGATTTGTCATCTCATTTGGAGTATAAATATGATAGGATATAATTGTCTAATCATGTCATAATTTGGCGGATTGCTAGAAGACATAATTTTAACCATCGGAGAGAAGGAAACTATGAGAAACAAAGCACCTATCCAACGTATCGCATGGGGATATGCCAGTCTGATTGGATTAGCCGTTATTCAACAGCTCGTCATTTATCTCAAAATTTACATGAATCAGAGCTTTACCACGCTTGATGTCATTTTCAGCATTGTGTCGCTTGGAGCGCTGGTCCTTGGTTTTGTGATACCTGTCGGAGTTTCTGTTGTTGCCGGGTTTGTATACCTGGTTTCTTATTTTGTATGGCTTGTGACCTACGCGAACGTGGATGTACTGACGTTCTCATGGTGGCTGCTGATTCCAGCCAATGTGGCAGTTGCTGCCTTCATTAAAGCAAGTCTGGTTCGAAGCGCACGAGTGATGGAGCGGCTGCAGGAACTGCAGGACCGCAATCCGGAGCTGGATCTGGATACCACCCTCGGCAATAAGGAGGCCCTTGCCGATACGGTTATCAAACAAAGTAACCTGGCAAGAAGGTACTCGGAGCAGTATGGATTCAGCATGGCCATGTTCAAGATTGAATTCCTGCCGCTGGTCCTTGAATCACTCGGTTCGGTTCGGTATGCACAGTTCCTGCTTGAGCTGTCGAACACCATTCAGAAGCAAATTCGGTTCGAAGATTATAAATTTTTTGTAGACCGGGGACGGTTCGTCATTATCTGTCCGATGACCAATGTGGAATATTTGCCTGTGCTTACAGCAAGGATCAAAAAGGCCATGATGGATCTGCAATTTATCGATAAAAAGGGAAACGAGCTGCAGACGGTCATTCGCTCCGGGGCACTTGTTTTTCAAAAGGAACAATTCAGTAAGTACGAGGATATCGATGCTGTAATTGCTGCGCTAGAACGGAATACAGAGACAGATCTCATTGGAGAATACATCTAGATGCAGGAGGAGGCATAGTCCGGTGAATTATTTAACATGGTTTGTTCCGCTCTGCATTGTAGTCAGCAGCTTCTTCGCGATCACCATACTTATCTTAACCGTTGCGACGCTGCGTTTTCGAGGGAAAATCAACAGGAAATATGATCGGAGGAAGTTGAATGGCTGATTTCCTGCTGCTGATGTCCATCCTTAGTATCTGGATATCGGTTACTGAATCTATTGTCATTATGGCTGGGGCCATTCGATTCATCAATAAGCAAGAAAAAAAGGGGATTCAAATCCCGGAGAACATGGATCACTATCCAACTGTAACGGTAATGGTGCCGGCACATAATGAAGGTGTAGTTATCGTTTCTACGGTTGAGCATATTCTGCGTCTGAATTATCCCGAACATAAAGTTCAGGTCATTGTCATTGCCGATAATTGTACGGATGATACAGCTGAACGGCTTAAGGCACTCAAGGCCAAGAGCAGCTATGCAGACCGCGATTTCACGATTCTGGAGCGTAAGGGCACAGGAGGGAAATCCGGGGCCCTGAATGATGGCCTCGAACTTGCCTGGGGTGAATGGATCTGCATTTATGATGCAGATGCGGCACCTGAACGAAATGCATTAATGTTTCTGACACAGAAAGCACTGGAGAACCCAGAGAAGCATGGTGCTGTGTTTGGACGCAATAAGGCTCGTAACCGGGGGCAGAATTTTCTCTCCCGATGTATTAATCTGGAGCTTGTAACCGTTCAGCGCGTTCACCATACAGGGCTATGGGAGTTATTTAAACTTGGGACGATTCCGGGCACTAACTATATCATTAAGGCAAATCTGATTCGTGAAATTGGTGGATGGGATCCCGATGCCATTACAGAAGATACGGCTGTTTCGTTTGATATTCTTACTCGTGGTCAGCTTATTGCGTTAGCGCCACAAGCGGAAGCCTATCAACAGGAGCCGGAAGAGCTGAAAGTTTATATGAAACAGCGCGAGCGCTGGTCCAAGGGGAATTATCAGGTCGTTATCGATAATATTAAACATCTGTTCGACCGTACAAGCTGGAGAATTAAACTCCATGTTCTGTACTATGCTGCGAGTTATTTCTGGTTTATGATCGCTATTATTGTTTCGGATATTATCTTTGTCTCTAACCTTGTATATCAAGTTATCGCATTGTTTAATCCAAATGTGATCTCTCCTTTTCAGTTTTCAGGGGACGTATACGTGTATCTGGTTATCGCTTGGGCACTTATGTATTACATTTATGTACTGCAAATTAATCTGGCGCTCTCAGCGGATATTGGGCAGAGCAATACACAAAACTTCATTGTGGCTTGTCTCTCCTACTTCACCTATGCCCAGTTGTTTCTGGTCATCTCCGTTAAAGCGTTTATCTCCCTCATTGGGGACAAACTGTTTCGCAGAGAAACCAAATGGTACAAAACGCAGCGATTCGGCTGAGTTTAATCGTGCTGTTAAAACCAAGGCTGTTTCTGACTTGTTCAGAGACAGTCTTTTTTTGTTATGGAGGAACACGTACACAATAGGTATAATCTTTCGGAGAATAGAAACGGAGGGCTGCGCAGTGAGCGAACATGGTTCCGATTTTTATGATAATGATGCCAATTTCGAAAAATACATGGAACGCCGCCAGTGGCAGGAGAATGCCAATGATACGCTGGAAAAACCCATCATGCTGGAGCTGATGGGAGACGTTGCGGGCAAAAGCATCCTGGATCTGGGCTGTGGCGATGCGAGATTCGGGGCGGAATTAATCGGTTCTGAGCATCGCGCTTCGGATTACACGGGGATTGAGGGGTCGGGCAATATGTTCCGTACAGCCCTGGAGACCGTTAAGGGCAAAAATGCACAGATTGAACAGGCATTTATGGAAGACTGGACGTACCCGCTGAATCAGTATGATCTGGTCATGTCCAGACTGGCTATTCATTATGTAGAGGATGTGGACCACTTGTTTCTTAACGTACATAACACATTGAAGGAGAACGGGAGATTCATATTTTCAGTGGAACACCCGGTGATTACGTCCACATTGCAGCCATCCGGGACGCGAACCAATTGGATTGTCGATCAGTATTTTGTGGAAGGATATCGCGAACAGCAGTGGCTCGGGGGTTCAGTGAAAAAGATGCACCGTTCCATTGAATCGTACTATATGGCCCTGCAGAAGGCGGGGTTCCATGTGGAGCATTTACGAGAATCCGCACCACAGCGCGAACATTTCGTAAATGAAGAAACCTATCTGCGCAGACAGCGAATTCCGCTGTTTTTGTTCCTCTCTGCACGTAAATAACACACAGCATGCTGTGGATAGATATGAACAACCTAAAGCAGCCAAGAAACCTGTCCACATGTGGATAAGTTTTCTTGGATGCTTTTGTACTCAGGCTGTGTACAGATGAGCCATTTTATTTATCGGCTGCCCTCACATAGACACGATCCCCATGCCGGTCCACATCTACAGGCGCTTCAAAAAAGTCACTCAACACTTCGATGTTCATCACCTCGGAAGTTAACCCGCTGCTCACAACCTCACCCCGCCGCAGCAGGAGGCTGTGACTGAACACGGGCAGAATCTCTTCGGTATGGTGGGTCACGTAGATCAGGGAAGGAGAGTCTGGTTTCTGGGATAATTCACGGATGCTCTCCAGCAGCCGCTCTCTGGAGAACAGATCAAGCCCATTACAGGGCTCGTCCAAAATAAGAATGCGTGGATTCGCCATCAGGGCTCTGGCAATAAGAAGTTTCTGCTTCTCTCCCTGTGAACAGGTACGATATTCGCGATCCCACAGGTGCTGACAGCCAAGAGTAGTCATCAGTTCTCGGGCCTGATCCAAATCCTGATCGGATAGTTTGTCATAGAGACCAATCGTAGCGTGTTTGCCGCTAATGACAACATATTGAGTGCGGTCCGTCCCATGTAATTTCTCCTGGAGAGAAGAACTGACCCAGCCGATGGTTTTACGCAGTTCACGCAGGTCCACATCGCCATACGGATGTCCAAGCACTGATATCATGCCCTCGGTTGGCCACAGATAACCGGTAATCATGTTGAGCAGCGTGGTCTTGCCGGACCCATTCAGGCCGAGCAGTGCCCAGTGTTCCCCGTCGTTAACCCGCCAGCTGACATCGTTCAGCAGCGTAATCGGACCTCTTTTCCAAGTTACGTGTTGTACATCAATAATCATGGCGTATTCCTTCCTTCTGTTTAACCTCTGTCTCGATTATCCTGACCTTATTGTAGTCACAAAATTACTGACGTTTCAATGTATTAGGCGTTTCTTGGTCGATCTCGGCGCAGGAATACAGCACACACTCCGAGCAGCGGCAAAAAGGAACATAGCTTGATGACGAATGAAATGCTGGTCATATCGATCAGGGAACCGAGTACAACGGACCCAAGCCCCGCCATGCCGAACGATAAGCCGAAGAACAGTCCGGACACCGTTCCGATGTGACGCGGCAGCAGCTCCTGCGCATACACAATGATGACGCTGAAGCCTGACATGAGAATTAGTCCGATGATGCCGCATAATACCATGGATAGAGCAGGTCCGGCATAAGGCAGAAGCAGTGAAAATGGTGCAGTACCTGCGATGGAGAACCAGATCATCGGTTTACGTCCGTAACGATCAGCCAGCGGTCCGCCGAGCAAGGTTCCGATCATCCCCGAAAATTGTAAAATGAACAGGCAGATCTGTGCCTGCGAAAGAGGCAGGTTATACGCATCCGCGTAATAAAAGGCATAGTACCCTGTCATACCGGCAATATATACGAATTTGGAAAATAGCAGCAGGATGAGGATTCCCATTGTAAAAGCGATAAATCCCCGACTTGCAAGCTGGGCAATAGGCTGCCCGATGCCATTTGACTGTACAGGCTGTTGATGACGGGTGTGATTTTCTGCCAGCCTGTGTCGGTACCAACGGCTGACGGAAGACTGGATAACAATCCCGATCAGGGCAAAACCCATCAACCATAAGAAACTAAGCTGCCCGTGTGGCAGAAGAATAAAGGCAACGAGCAATGGCGCGAGGGCTTGACCCGTGTTGCCACCGACCTGGAAGATAGACTGTGCCATTCCGCGTCCACGACCAGCTGCCAGATGGGCGACACGTGAGGACTCAGGATGGAGAATGGATGAGCCTATGCCAATCAATGCTGCGGAAACAAGCAGCATCCATAGCTCGGAAGACAAGGCGAAGCCGAGAACACCAATCAGGGAGAATAACATGCCTCCGGGAAGCAGGATCGGCATCGGCTTGCGATCAGACATATAACCGATCAGCGGTTGTAGAACGGATGCGGTAATAATTAATGTGAAGGCAATCCAGCCCATTTGAGCGAAACTGAGCTGCATGGTTTGCTGGAACAGCGGGAAGGCAGACGGAACAACGGTCTGCATCGCATCATTCAGCAGATGGGCGAAGCTGACTCCGGCAAGCGCCCAGTTGGCGGAGTGATTGATTTGCATTTTACTTACAGCGGATTGGGCCACGGGAGATCACCTCGAATTATTTTTTTACCATGATAAAAGATACAGACATCGATTGTCTTCGCGAAAAGTGCTTGGAAAGTGAGCACGATTTGCTATAATGTCAGCAGGTGAGGAAACGATGGAATTAAACATGACGTTGAATGGATTGGAATTGTGGAAGGCTTCAGGCGGGTTCGCTAATGAACCACATGTCCATGATGATTGGTATCAGGTTACGTTGCCAGTAAGGGGCGAGTGTCATCTGGTGCAGGAACAGCAGGCTTATCCTCTCCAAGCAGGACAGGGTATAATCGCCCACCCCCAGATGGAGCACTTTTTCGAGATTGGTTCAGATTCGGCAGTTATCGTTATCAAGTTCCGTAATCCGCCAGGAGGTGGCTTGGGGGATTTAGATCGAAGAAGGGCGCAGACCGAATTTCGGCCCACACAAATCTTCGACCCTGCTGAAATCAGCAGACTGTTCCGAGGCTGGAGCGCCCTTTTGCTGGATGACGCGCCTGAATCGTTGCAAATACAGGAAATCGAACTAGCCGTAGAGGCATATCTTTCACAAGTGCTGTCTGGTGGACAACAGAATAGAGGTAGTCTGACGGTAGCAACTCCAGGAATTGATGCCACTGGGGGTGCCGGGTCGAATCTGGTTTGTGAGCAATTTCAGAATTTGTTTGAGCGAACAACCAGCAACGGAGGCGCGTTCATTGACCCCCATCTCCGGCGCGTGCTGGAGTATATACACAGTGATTATACAAGTTCGATGGACATTGATTCCATGGCGGCAATAGCGCACCAGAGCAGATATCATTTTATGCGCTCCTTCAAAGCATTGACAGGTTCAACACCGTATCAGTATGTGCTGCATTTGCGTGTGGAGGAAGCCACCAGACGACTGCGTCTTACGACAGATTCAGTGACCACAATTAGCTTTTGGCTGGGATTCTCCAATGTCAGTCAGTTCTATAGAGTGTTTCAGCGAATAAAGGGTGTAACACCGATGGAGTATCGGAACCAGATGTAGAATTGGAATACGTACAGGGAGTGGATCAGCATATGAATGGTTACCTGGTTGCTGCGGATGGGAGCGGTGATTTTGCCACGATTCAGGCTGCGATTGACGCCATACCGGACCAAAATACCGATAAGTTTGTTGTTCGTATTAGACAAGGTGTCTATGTTGAGAAGCTGCATATTGAGAAGCCGTGGGTTCATCTCATCGGTGAGGGAGCAGAGCAGACCATTGTTACATATGACGACTATGCACTCAAGACGTTCCCTGACGGGGAGTTATATCATACGTTCCATTCCTATACGGCCTTAATTGGAGCAGATGATTTCACGGCAGAGGGGCTTTCCTTCGTCAATTCCGCCGGTCCCGGCAAGGATGTTGGGCAGGCCCTTGCCGTGTATGTGGATGGGGACCGGGCAGCTTTCCGGGGTTGCCGCTTTATCGGTCACCAGGATACCATCTTCACCGGGCCGCTGCCGGAACAGCCGATGGATCGAGCCTCTTTCGGAGGGCCGCGCGATGGTGCGGAGCGCCGGAAACTGCGTCAGTATTATGAGGATTGTTACATCGAAGGTGACATTGATTTTATTTTTGGCTCCGCTACAGCCGTTTTCAAGGATTGTGAAATCTTTGCCAAAAATCGTTTATCCGATCATGCTTCAGCAGAGGAGAAGGTGAATGGCTGGATTACTGCGGCCTCTACACCAGAAGACGTCCGGTACGGTTATGTCTTCATTGATTGTGCTCTTACCGGCAATGCACCTCCGCAATCGGTATATCTCGGCAGGCCGTGGCGGAATCATGCCAAGGTGTGTTTCCTGCATTGCTGGATGGGTGCTCATGTGAAGCAGGAGGGCTGGCATAACTGGAACAAACCTGATGCAGAGGCCAGCGTGGTGTTCGCCGAATATAACAGTAAGGGTCCGGGAGCAGGGAGCAGGGCCGGGCGAGTGCCGTGGGCAACCATTCTGAATGAGCAGCAGGCAATGGAATATTCACTATCTCGCGTGCTCTCCGGAGAGGATGAATGGCAACCCTTTGGCTGAAGGGTAATAATCCCTATTTTTCTCAAGAGCAATGCTTTACTACCTGTTGCAGGAGCTTATGCAAGGCTGTCTTTCAAGTCCATTATGGGCTTGGCGGACAGTCTTTTTTTTGCGGCATATTCAATTTTCGCCCTCCAAAAGAATAATTTATCCCTTATCTCATTTGCGTTTTACTGATTAAATACAGATGAGGATCTGTAAATTCCCTGTAAAATCTGGATGTCATAATTTAAAACGAGAATGGAGGGAAGGTCCGATGCCAAAGAGAGAGGGGGAAGCAGCAAGCGTATTTATCAATCATGTATTAAAGCTCTATCGTCGCAGATCACATGCAAGTGCACCGAGAAGCTTTTGCAAGGTGAAAACAACCTGAGTACAGGAGGGATGTTGCATGAATCAAGCTGTTTGGTTCCGCCCGGTTATCCTAGTCGCTTTGTCATTTCTTCTGATCATTTCGTGGTTTGCACCAAGAGCAGACGCCGCTGCCCAGTGGCAGGCCGGCACCGCATACAAGAAAGGAGATCTCGTAACATATCAAAACAAAAATTATGAATGCATTCAGTCCCATACAGCTTTGAACGGATGGGAGCCTCCTCTAGTTCCTGCACTGTGGACCTATGTTGGGGATGGTCCCGGGGAGGGAGGAGAGACACCTGTTCCGGATACAACCCCACCCTCCATTCCTGCAGGCTTAACCTCATCCTCTGTCACCAGGACCTCAGTCCAGCTTGCCTGGAATGTATCCACGGATAATGTGGGGGTGGCCGGATACGACGTGTACCAAAATGGTGCTCTCGTGGCGAGTACCTCAGCTGCAACGACTACAATAAGTGGGCTGACCAGCGGTACTACGTATGTTTTTACAGTAAAAGCAAAAGATGCTGCAGGCAATGTATCCGCTGCAAGCAATCCCCTCAGTATAACGACTTCCACCGGAACCCCGAATCCGGGGCCAATCGGTAACAAGTGGCTGATCGGGTACTGGCACAACTTCGACAATGGCTCTACCAATCTTAGACTTCGCAGCGTGT